>JAIEPP010000235.1 GCA_019748335.1 Xanthobacteraceae bacterium | reverse complement strand
GAGGACGCGCCGATCGGCCTGATCCCGGTCGACAGCCTGTTCTCGCCGGTCCGCAAGGTCTCCTACAAGGTCGAGAATACCCGCGAGGGCCAGATCCTCGATTACGACAAGCTGACCATGACGATCGAGACCAACGGCGCGATCACGCCGGAAGATTCGGTGGCCTATGCCGCCCGCATCCTGCAAGACCAGCTCAACGTGTTCGTGAACTTCGAAGAGCCGCGCAAGGAAGTGGCGCAGGAGATCATTCCTGATCTCGCGTTCAACCCGGCGTTCCTCAAGAAGGTCGACGAACTCGAACTGTCGGTGCGTTCGGCAAACTGCCTGAAGAACGACAACATCGTCTACATCGGCGACCTCGTGCAGAAGTCGGAAGCGGAAATGCTCCGTACCCCGAATTTCGGCCGCAAGTCGCTGAACGAGATCAAGGAAGTGCTGGCCCAGATGGGTCTGCATCTCGGCATGGAAGTGCCCGGTTGGCCGCCGGAGAACATCGACGAGTTGGCCAAGCGCTTCGAAGATCACTACTGAGTTTTCGTTGTGGCCGGGATCTCATCCCGGCCATGACATTACGGGCGAACGCAGGCAGCCCACCTGAGCAAAATGTCCGACGAACCGTCGCGACGAAGTAAAATCAAGGAATAGATCATGCGTCACGGCAAGGTTCATCGCAAGCTCAACCGCACTGCGGAGCATCGCAAGGCGATGTTCGCCAACATGTGCGCGGCGCTGATCAAGCACGAGCAGATCGTCACCACGCTGCCGAAGGCCAAGGAACTGCGCCCGATCGTGGAGAAGCTGGTTACGCTCGGCAAGAAGGGCGGCCTTTCGATGCGTCGCCAGGCGATTTCCGAGATGCGCGACCTCGACCAGGTCCGCAAGCTGTTCGACACGCTGGCGCCCCGCTACAAGGACCGCCAGGGCGGCTATACCCGCATCATCAAGGCCGGCTTCCGCTACGGCGACAACGCGCCGATGGCCGTGATCGAATTCGTCGACCGCGACGTCGATGCCAAGGGCAAGGACTCCGGCCCGGTGCAGGAAAAGTCCGCCGAAGCGGCGTAAGCCTTCGCGAGTTTGGAATTTCAAAAGCGGCGCCTCCGGGCGCCGCTTTTTTGTTGTGGCGACCCATAGCGTTTTCGAGCGGAAGTGGAATCCGGTTCGCGTGGCAATTAAGCTGGCCGCCCGCGGTGACGCCACAGCCCTGACAGCAAGTTTTCACTTCGGATTGACGCAGGATTGCGAAACAGCTGATTGCAGTCGCGGCCAGCGCTCACAATATCTCCTTCATCATTGAAGGAGCTATCTGATGAATATCGATCTTTCCGGAAAAACGGTCCTGGTAACCGGGTCCACCGCGGGTATCGGCCACGCCATCGCCAAGGGTCTGGCCGCGACCGGCGCCGACGTCGTCCTCAACGGGCGCACCAAGGCCAAGGTGGATGGGGCCGTGGCTGCCCTCGCCAAGGCAATTCCCGGCGGCAAGGTACGCGGGATCGCCGCCGACGTTTCGACCGCCGCCGGATGCAAGGCCCTTCTGGCCGCGCTGCCCGATGTCGATATCCTGGTCAACAATGCCGGGATCTTCGAGCCCAAGGGATTTTTCGACATTCCCGACGAGGACTGGAGCCGCTTCTTCGAGGTCAATGTGATGTCCGGCGTACGGCTGGCGCGCGCCTATATGCCGGGAATGCTCAAGCGCAACTGGGGCCGCATCGTTTTCATCTCGTCGGAATCGGCACTGAATATCCCGAAGGAGATGATCCATTACGGCATGACCAAGACCGCTCAGCTGGCCGTCGCGCGGGGTCTTGCCGAGATGACCCGAGGCACTGCGGTGACGGTGAATTCGGTGCTGCCGGGGCCGACGATGTCGGAAGGCGTCGAGACCTTCGTCAAGGACCTCGCCAAGCAGAATGGCCAGTCGGTGGAGGAGGCGGCCGCGAACTTCGTCAAGCAGCACCGTCCGACCTCGCTGCTGCAGCGCTTCGCCAGCGTCGAGGAGATCGCCAACATGGTGGTTTACGTCAGCTCGAAGCAAGCTTCCGCCACCAACGGCGCGGCGCTGCGTGCCGAAGGCGGCATCGTCCAGACGATTGCGTGAGCCGAGCGATCGCTTCGTAGGGTGGGCAAAGCGACAAGTCGCCTGACCCACCCTACGACCCCGCTACCACCCCTCCAGCACGATCTTGCCGCGCGACTTGCCGCTTTCCAGCAAGGCATGCGCGCGCTTGAGGTTGGCGGCGTTGATGGTGCCGAAGGTCTGGTCCAGCGTGGTGCGCAGCACGCCCTTGTCGATGAGGTCGGCGACATCATTCAGGAGCATGTGCTGGGCGATCATGTCCGGCGTCTGGAACGAGGAGCGCGTGAACATCGATTCCCAATGCACCGAGATCGCCTTGCCCTTGAAGGCGCTCATGGTGAATTCCGCGGGATCGTCGATCAGGCCGAACTTGCCCTGCGGGGCCATGAAATCCGCGATCGCCTTGTAGTGCTGCTCGGTGAAGGTGAGGCTGGCGACCAGCGCCACCGGCGGCAGTTTCAGTTTTTCGATCTGTTCCTTCATCGGCTTGGCGTGGTCGATCACCGCATGGGCGCCGAGATCGAGGCACCACTTTTGCGATTCCGGCCGGGTCGCGGTCGCAACCACGGTCAAGCCCGTGAGCCGGCGCGCGAGCTGGATCAGGATCGAGCCGACGCCACCGGCGCCGCCGGTGATCAGCAGCGTGCGCGGATCGACGCTCTTGCCGGGCACGGCGCCGAGGCGATCGAACAGCAGTTCCCAGGCGGTGATCGAGGTCAGCGGCAGGGCTGCGGCCTGTGCGAACGACAGCGATTTCGGTTTCTTGCCGACGATGCGCTCGTCGACCAGATGAAATTCCGAATTGGTGCCCTGGCGCAGGATCGAGCCGGCGTAGAACACTTCGTCACCTGTCTTGAACAGGGTGACGTCGGGGCCGACGGCATCGACCACGCCGGCGGCGTCGTAGCCCAGAATCTTGGTTTCGCCCTCGGGCGGGGCCGCACGCTTGCGGACCTTGTAATCGACCGGGTTGGCCGAGATCGCCTTCACCGCGACGCGGATATCGCGGCCCTTTGGTTCCGGTTTGGCGGTCTCGAAATCGATCAGTGAATTCGCGTCCTCCAGGGGAAGCGACTTTTTGTACCCGACGGCCTTCATGCCCGTTTTCTCCTGCTGAAAAGGACTCTCTTTTTGACGCGTTTTCTTCACGCGAACCGGAAGGCCACTTCGCTTGAAAACGCTCTGGCTGCCTAACTGTCGCGCTGGCGTCAAATTGGCAAGTACTGTAAAATTAGGGAACTAGTCCCTGTTTGGATACTATTGGAAAAAAGCCCATGAAACGGCGGAATTTTGCCCATCGACCCGGCTGCGCGGTCGAGGCGACGCTCGACCTGATCGACGGCAAGTGGAAGGGGGTCATCCTGTTTCACCTGCAGGCCGGTACCCAGCGGTTTGGGGAGTTGCGGCGGCGGATGCCCGGGATTACCCAGCGGATGCTGACCAAGCAGCTTCGCGCGCTGGAGGACGATAAACTCGTGATCCGCAAGGTCTATGCCGAGGTGCCGCCGCGGGTGGAATACACGCTGTCGGAGATCGGCGAGAGCCTGCGTCCGGTGATCGACACGTTGCGGGCGTGGGGCGAGGGCCATCAGGAAAGGCTATCCTGTGCGCCGGCGTCCGAGGCCCTCGATGCGCCCGATCGCGCCGCCTGATTCTAGCGGGATCGTGTTTCGCTTTGTCTTCTCTCGTTGCGGCCCCGCATCTATATCTGGGGCCATCATATCAAGGTTATTCGCATGAATTTGATTCGTTCTCTCGCCTTGCTGCTGATTTCCCTCGTCGCCACGCAGGCGCAAGCGCAGGACCGCCGCGTGCCTTCCTCGGGCGCCGAACTGCGGCTGTCCTATGCGCCGATCGTGCAGAGGGTGCAGCCGGCGGTGGTCAACGTCTATGCCGCCAAGACCGTGCAGAACCGCAACCCGCTGCTCGACGATCCGATCTTCCGCCGCTTCTTCGGCGTGCCCGGCCAGCAGCCCGAGCAGATGCAGCGCTCGCTTGGATCGGGCGTGATGGTGGATGCCTCCGGCCTCGTCGTCACCAACAACCACGTCATCGAGGGCGCGGATCAGGTAAAAGTCTCGCTCGCCGACAAGCGCGAGTTCGAGGCCGAGATCGTGCTGAAGGACAGCCGTACCGATCTCGCGATCCTGCGCCTGAAGGACACCAAGGAGAAGTTTGCCACGCTCGATTTCGCCAATTCCGATGAACTGCTGGTTGGCGACGTCGTGCTCGCGATCGGCAATCCCTTCGGCGTCGGCCAGACCGTGACCCATGGCATCATCTCGGCGCTGGCGCGCACGCAGGTCGGCATCACCGACTACCAGTTCTTCATTCAGACCGATGCGGCGATCAACCCCGGCAATTCCGGCGGCGCGCTGGTCGACATGACCGGCAAGCTCGCCGGCATCAACACCGCGATCTTCTCGCGCTCCGGCGGCTCGCAAGGCATCGGCTTTGCAATTCCCGCCAACATGGTGCGCGTCGTGGTGGCCTCCGCCAAGAGCGGCGGCAAGGCGGTGAAGCGGCCGTGGCTTGGCGCGCGGCTGCAGGCGGTGACGCCTGAGATCGCCGAGACGCTGGGACTGAAACTGCCGAACGGCGCTTTGGTCGCCAATGTCGCGCCGAACAGCCCGGCGGCACGCGCCGGCTTGAAATTGTCCGACCTGATCGTCGCCATCGAAGGGCAGGCGATCGACGATCCCAACGCGTTCGACTATCGCTTCGCCACGCGGCCGCTGGGCGGCAACGCCCAGATCGACGTGCAGCGCGCCGGCAAGACCGTGAAGTTGACGGTGCCGCTGGAAACCGCGCCCGATACCAACCGCGACGAAATCACGCTCTCCGCGCGCTCGCCGTTCCAGGGCGCCAGGGTCGCCAATATTTCGCCGGCGGTGGCCGATGAACTGCGTCTGGATTCCCAGACCGAAGGCGTCGTGGTGATCGACCTCGAGGACGGCGGCACCGCCGCCAGTGTCGGCTTCCAGAAGGGCGACATCATTCTGGCGGTCAACAACACGAAGATCGCCAAGACCAGCGATCTCGACAAGGCCTCGAAAGTCTCGTCCAGGCTCTGGCGCATTACCGTGGTACGCGGCGGCCAGCAGATCAACGTGACGCTCGGCGGATGAGTCCAAAGCAACCTCGCGAGGCGGCCAACCTCTTCGCCGCGGCGGGGATGGAGCAGGACGCGCCGCGTCCGTTGCCGGACCGGCTCCGCCCGCAGGCGCTGTCCGACGTCGTCGGCCAGGATCACATCCTCGGTCCCGACGGCGCGCTGACGCGGATGCTGGCGACGCGCACGCTGGGCTCGCTGGTGTTCTGGGGACCGCCCGGCACCGGCAAGACCACGGTGGCGCGGCTATTGGCGGATGCCACCGAACTGCATTTCGAGCAGATCTCGGCGGTGTTTTCCGGCGTCGCTGATCTGAAAAAGGTGTTCGACGCCGCGCGGGCCCGCCGCCAGATGGGCAAGGGCACGTTGCTGTTCGTCGACGAGGTGCATCGCTTCAACCGCGCGCAGCAGGATTCGTTTCTGCCCGTGATGGAAGACGGCACGGTGGTGCTGGTCGGCGCCACCACCGAAAACCCGTCATTCGAGCTCAACGCGGCGTTGCTGTCACGGGCGCGGGTGCTGGTGTTTCATTCGCTCGATCCCGCCGCCGTCGAAGAGCTCTACGCCAATGCCGAAAAGGTCGAGGGCAAGAAGCTGCCACTCGATGCGGAGGCCCGCGCCGTGCTGGTGCGGATGGCCGACGGCGACGGCCGCGCCGCACTGACCCTGGCCGAGGAAGTCTGGCGCGCCGCGCGTAAGGACGAGGTGTTCAACGCCGAACAGTTGCAGGACATCCTGCAGCGCCGCGCCCCGATCTACGACAAGTCGGCCGACGGCCATTACAACCTGATCTCGGCGCTGCATAAATCGGTGCGCGGCTCCGATCCGGATGCGGCGCTGTATTACCTCGCGCGGATGATGGATGCCGGCGAGGATCCGCTGTTTCTGGCGCGCCGCGTGGTGCGGATGGCGGTCGAGGATATCGGTCTCGCCGATCCGCAGGCGCTGGTGATCTGCAACGCCGCCAAGGATGCCTATGATTTCCTCGGCCATCCCGAAGGCGAACTGGCGATCGCGCAGGCCGTGATCTATCTCGCCACCGCGCCGAAATCCAACGCCGCCTACAAGGCGTTTGGGGCGGCGATGCGCGCGGCCAAGGACGGCGGCTCGCTGCTGCCGCCGAAGCATATTCTCAATTCGCCGACCAAGCTGATGAAGCAGGAAGGCTACGGCGGCGGCTACGAATACGACCACGACGCGCCGGACGCGTTCTCCGGCCAGGACTACTTCCCGGAGGCGCTGGGGCGGCAGACGTTTTACGACCCGCCGGATCGCGGCTTTGAGCGCGAAATCCGCAGAAGGCTGGACTACTGGGCGAAGCTGCGAAGAGAGCGGGGATAGTCGGGCCGCTGCAATTGGTCCAAGAGAACAAGCCAAGCATCATGGATGCCACCTCAATGAACCAACTTCCGATAGGGCGACCGAAACTTTATTGGCTAATTGATTTGTATTTGTCCGGCCACCACGACGTCAGAACGTTCTGTCGTGAATTCGAAAATACCTATAATTTTGAGGTCAAAAAACTGGAACTAACAAGAGATGAAGAGGCCGCCTTTAGCGCGCTCTTCGATAAGGTCGTTATGTATTCAAATATCGAAGCTGAGTTGAAAACTGTTCCTTTTTATGTGTCTGCCGCGGAGATACATGCGGCTGCTACCGCGACCAAGAGCGTGCTGGCACCTACCTGACTCTGGCTTCATCGCTACTTCCCCGTCTTCACAAATTCCAAGATCTCATCCGTCAGCCGCGTGTCCCCCGTGTTGATCGAGTACACTTCCGACATGTGACTGTGCTGCGGCAGCATGAACGTGCGCGCGCAGCCGCTTGCGCGTTTGCAACTGGCCTGCTTCAACAGTTCGAACTGTTCGACGAAACGCGGCGGATCGAGTTCGGCTGCCGTGACCATCAGCGGGATTTTGGTTGCCAGCAGTCCCTGCAGCGAGGATCGTTCGGCATAGCGCGAGGGATCGGAGCCGAAATAGGTGATCTCGGCATCGCCGACCGGCGACGCCGTGAGGTCGTAGATACCGGAGATCATGACGGCGCCGGCCAGACCGCCGTCCTTCACCTTGTAAAATTCGGGATGCGAAACGTAATTCGCGACATGGACCGCTCCGGCGGATTGCCCGACCAGGTAGATGCGAGCCGGATCGCCGCCGCGCTCGCCGATCTTGCCGGCGACCCAGGCGACGACGGCGCCGAGGTCCTCGGCGCCGGCCGGGTAGGGCGACTGCGGCGCCAGCCGGTAGGTGGCGTTGACGCCGACAAAGCCGCTCTTCACCGCCCACAGCATGATGTTGTCGTAGAACGGGCTGCCGGGCGTGCGCTTGTTGCCGGCGACGAAGCCGCCGCCGTGGATGTAGATCAGCACCGGCCGCGGCGGTGAATTCGCCTCCGGTGTGAAGACGTCGAGCAAATGCCGTTCGGCGGGGCCGTATTTGATCTCACGCGCGGTTTTGACGTCCGGATACGGCTCCTTCTGCTGCAACGGGGCGTAGAGGGCGGCGGTCTTGGGCGGGTCGATAGCGCGGCCGATTTCCAGCAGCTTCCAGGCCAGGTCCTCCGACATCGGCGGCTCCTCGGCACAGGCCGGGCACGCAAGCAAAGTTACCAGAACGATCAAAGCTGATTTCACCAGCAACATCCGGAATCCTCGTGTTTTCCTATCGGCACTCGCAAAGCCGGGGAGGCGTTCAGCTCAATGCGCGACTACGGCTTCAACGATACTGGCAGCCGAATTGGTCGGCACTACACGTGTCAGGCGCAAGCCGGCCTTGCCGAGAAGAACGTCGTACTCGGCCTCCGTACGTTCCTGCCCACCTAGCTGCGAGAGCATTACCATATCGAGGAGTTTTCCGGGATGCGGTGCATCACCTGCCGCCAACACCATTTAGACGATCAGCAAACGAGCGGCTGGGTTCATCGCCTTGCGGACATGGCCCAGGATTGTCAGACACTGATCTTCACTCCAATCATGGATGATGTGCGAAAGGATATACACATCCGCCCCGACGGGAACGCTCTCGAAGAAGCTCCCAGCCTCGATCCTCACCCGATGACTCACACCTTTCGCGGAAAGCAAAGCGGGGGCGTCGCGGACGACGTGCGGCCTGTCGAACAAGATACCACGGGGTTCAGCATGATGGGAAAGGATGGCCGCCAACATATTTCCCGTAGCGCCACCGACGTCAGCAATAGTCTTGAAGGCCGAAAAATCGTAGGCAGTCGCGACGGCGGGAGGCTCCTGCTGGTGAAGGCCGATCATCATATCGCTGAACTGCGATGCTTCTTCCGGATGTTGCGCGAGAAAGTCGAAGACCGGAACGCCCTGCGCCTTTTCAAAGCCGGGTTTGCCAGTCTCAACGGAATAGACCAAATTCTCCCAGCCGCTCTGGGCCGCTGGACTGCCCGAATACAACACAGTTGATCTTGCTGAGCCCGGCGCGCCGGTCTTCAGCGCCGCTCCCAGATCGGTCAAGGCAAAACGTTGCTCTGTTCGTTCGGTTAGAATCCCCAGACTCGCGAGCGTGCGCATCAACCGGTGCAGCGAAGGACCATGCACGTGCATCTGGCCAGCAAGCTCCGCTGCGCTCTTGGGTCCCGATGCAAGTTTATCGGCCAACCCCAGTTTCGCCGCAACGTAAACGGTTCTCGAGACGATGAACGCCCGGCCCATCTGGATCAACTGCAGATGCGGCGGGAGGTCTTGCGGTGGTCCCGGCTTGTGGTCTGGCATATGAAGGCTCCCAATCAATGGATTGCCGAATCCGGCTAAATGCCCGTTTTCCTGGCCGTTCGGCCCAGCATCGCCGATCCCGGGGTCGATTTGTACTGATTTCACCGTGACGATTCGCTGCATTTGCGCTAGGCAACAACTCAGTTTGGAGCTTCAAAAACCATGAGCCGTCGCGTCAAAAAGCCCCTCCGCCCGGCGGGCGACCGCCCGAAGGGCGCGCGTCCCTATCGAGGCTCGCAAGCCGAGCGGTCCACCCATCGTCCGGGTGGCAAACCGCCGGCGCGTTCTCCGGCCTCGGCACCCCGCGCGCCGAAGCCGGCGCCGTTTGTGGCGGAGCCCGAGAAGGTCGTCGCCGAGCCCAAGAAGCCTGAGGTTGCGCTGCCGACCAAGGTTGAAACCGTGGTCGTAACCGCGGACGAGAACAACATGCGCGTCGACCGCTTTCTCGAGGGGCGCTTTCCTGGCCTGTCGTTCTCCCACATCCAGCGCATCGTTCGCAAAGGCGAGCTGCGCGTCAACGGCAAGCGCGCCGACAGCAAGGACCGGCTGGAAGAGGGCCAGAGCGTTCGCATTCCGCCGCTGAAACTCGACACGCCAAAGGCGACCGCCCACCTCTCGGAAGCCGGCGCCAAGACGCTGCAGGCGCTGAAGGACATGATCCTGTTCGAGGACGCCGACGTCATGGTGCTGAACAAGCCCGCAGGGCTTGCGGTGCAGGGCGGCTCCGGCATCACGCGCAACATCGACGATATGCTGGAGGTGATGCGCGATGCCAAGGGACAGAAGCCGCGGCTGGTGCACCGGCTCGACCGGGAAACGTCGGGCTGCCTCCTGATTGCGAAAACGCGCTTTGCCGCCACTGCGCTGACCGGTTCGTTCCGCCATCGCTCGGCGCGCAAGATCTACTGGGCGCTGGTGGCGGGCGTGCCGAAGCCGAAGCAGGGCCGCATCTCGACCTACCTCGCCAAGGATGAGAGCGAGGATGACAGCATCATGCGGATCGCCAAGCATGGCGACGAGGGCGCGAGCCATGCGGTGACGTATTATGCGGTGGTCGAAACTTCCGCCCAAAAGCTCGCCTGGGTGTCGCTGAAGCCGGTGACCGGCCGAACCCACCAATTGCGCGCGCATATGGCGCATATCGACCACGCCATCATCGGCGATCCCAAATATTTCAACAAGGAGAACTGGGACCTGCCGGGCGGCCTGCAGAAGCGCCTGCATCTCTTGGCGCGGCGGATCGTGATTCCGCATCCGCGCGGCGGCTACATCGACGCGTCAGCGCCGCTGCCGCCGCACATGCTGCAATCCTGGAACCTGCTTGGGCTCGAAGCCGACCGGTTCGATCCGATCGAGAACGCGCCGGAGGAATAGCGAGAACGCTTCAATAGCGCATGGTCAGCGCAACAACTGTCAAACCGGAAGCACCATCCTCAGGTATGGCTCGGTCCAGATTTCTTGCCACCCGGCGGTCGGCTGTGAATTCGAGGGGTCCCTGCATGATCGGCAATCTGTTCCGCGCCGCGTTCTTCATCCTGCTTGCCGGCGGCACGATCGGTTTCAGCACGTCAGCAAGCGCACAGGCCCTCGTTCTCGTGGGCGGCACGGTCTACGCCTCGCCCGATGCCGACCCTGTTACCGATGCGGTTGTCGTGACATCCGGTGGCGTCATCACCACGATCGGCAAGCGCGACGAAGTCCAGCTTCCCGTCGACACGCAGGTGATCGATTGTACCGGCAAGACCGTGGTGGCCGGCTTCTGGAACAGCCACGTCCACTTCGCCGAGGCCGTCTGGAAGAACGCCGGCGTTGCGCCGGCGGCGTCGCTCGAAAAGCACATGCAGGACATGCTGACGCGGTGGGGCTTCACCACCGTGTGGGATCTCGGCTCCGACCCGACCGATACCTTGCCGCTGCGCCGCCGCGTCAACTCCGGCGAGGTGCCGGGCCCAGCGATCTTCTCGGCCGGCAACATGTTCCCCAAAGGCGGCCATCCGGTTTACGTCCCGCGCGAGGTGCCGCTGCCCGAAGTCGACACGCCCGAGCAGGCCGCAAAGCTGTCGCGCGATTTCCTCAGGCTGGGCCTCGACGGCATCAAGCTGTTTACCGGCGCGTTCATGGGCGACAAGCCCGTCGTCAACATGGACCCGGCGATCGCTAAAGCGGCGGTCGACGTCGCGCATGCTCAGGGAAAGCCGGTGTTCGCCCATCCCCAGAACAAGGCTGGCGTGGACACCGTGATCGAGGCCGGCGTCGATGTGATGGCGCATACCACGCCGGGACAGCCGGGCTACACGTCGGAGCAGCTCGCGCGCTTCAAATCGCAGGGGACTGCGTTGATCCCGACGCTGTCGCTGTTCACGACCGTCGTGCTCGATCCCGCCGTGACCGCGCGTGTGGTCTCGGCCGCCGTCAGCCAGCTCAAGCAATTTTCGGACAATGGCGGTGCCGTACTGTTTGGAACCGACATCGGTTTCATCAAGCTCTACGATACTTCGACCGAAGTCGATCTGATGCACCGCGCACTGTCGGAACGGCAGGTGTTGGCGTCGCTGACAACGAACCCGGCGCAATATTTCAAGGCTGCGACGAAGGGCAGGGTCGCACCGGGGTTCGACGCGGATTTCGTGGTGCTCGACGGCGATCCCATCGCCGACGTCCGCAACCTCGCCAAGGTCGCCTACACCATCCGGGCGGGGCTGGTGATTTACCAAAAGCAACGATAGGCGCCTTCAGCGCCGGAACTGATCGAGGAACAGCTGCAGGGAATCGTGCGGGCTTTCGACGTCCGAAATCAGCCAGCCTTCGGGGCCGTTAACGACGATGAAATTGAGCGTGATGGCGCGGCCGTCATTGTCGAAGGTGACGGTGACATAGGTCTTGTCGAACTGCTTGCGCAGGATCGCGATGCCGACCGCCCCGAGCTTCCACGTCGCGCTCTGCACCAGAAAATCATAGGGCTGGTCGCGTGGAGCGGTCCATGCGTTGCGCAGGCTGGGGTCGAAGAACTGCGACGCCGTTTCGGCGTCGCGCGGCAGTCCCTTCGAGAGTTCGGAAGCGCCCTGGCCGTAATGGGCATAGACGTTCCGGATCAGGGATTCCGGTGAACGGAACCCGGCATCGGCCGGCGCCGCGCCGAGGCCGGCCAGCAGGAACCA
The DNA here is from genome assembly GCA_019748335.1 of Xanthobacteraceae bacterium. Classification (GTDB taxonomy): domain Bacteria; phylum Pseudomonadota; class Alphaproteobacteria; order Rhizobiales; family Xanthobacteraceae; genus Bradyrhizobium. Next base: position 1,075 of record JAIEPP010000235.1, on the reverse strand, counting down.
GGTCACAAGACGCTTCAACGGCCTCATGAGCTTTCTTTGCCCCCACCGTTATCGTATTGTAACATCTAGAATATCACTTTCTTCCGGAAGCCGAAAACCGCATGCGTGAACTATTCGATGAGGTCGCCGGACAATCCCGGCTCGATCCGGAGGAAGCAGTCCGGCGCGCCACGCGTACCCCGCAGCGCAAGCGCTTTTACAAGGCCGCAGGCTTTGCCGAGGCTGAGGGCGGCTTTGCCGTCACGCTCGACGGCAAGCCGATCCGCACGCCTTCCGGCCGCCACGTCGTCGCGCCCAACCGCGGGATCGCCGAGGCGATCGCTGCGGAGTGGGAAGCGCAGAGCGAGATCATCGATCCCCTGACCATGCCGCTGACGCGCTTTGCCAACAGCGTCGCCGAAGTCGGCGACCGCACCGATGCGGTGGCCGACGATGCCGCCAAATATCTCGGCACGGATCTGCTGTTCTACCGCGCTGGCCATCCCGAGGCGTTGGTCGTGAGGGAAGCCGCGCATTGGGATCCGATCCTGTCATGGGCGGCCAATGACCTGGGCGCGCATTTCATTCTCTCCGAGGGCATCGTGCATGTCGCCCAGCCGGAGCAGGCGATAAAGGCCGCGCGCGGCGCGTTTCCCGCCGACCCCTGGTCGGTCGCCGCGCTGCATGTGGTCACGACCCTGACCGGCTCGGCGTTGCTGGCGCTGGCGCTGCTGCATGGCGTGCGCGATGCAGAGCAGGTCTGGGCCGCCGCCCATGTCGACGAGGACTGGAACATCGAAAAATGGGGCCTCGACGAGGAGGTCGCGGCCCGGCGCGCGACCCGGCTGGTCGATTTCAGGGCCGCCGTGACCATCTTGAAGGCGCTGAAGGGCTGAGAGCGGCACTTCTGGTCTGGTTTTTCAAATCGCCGCTGGTCGGTTAACGAGAGGTTTACGACGCCGGGGTAGGTTTTTGGCGGGTTAGCTTTGGCTTGGCCGAGACCTCAGATATGGCGATCTCAATCACTCCCGTTGGTCCCGTCGCCGCCGCTCCTGCGGCGGCGGACGTTGCGCCGGAGTTCGTGCTGCAGGCAGGG
>JAIEPP010000304.1 GCA_019748335.1 Xanthobacteraceae bacterium | reverse complement strand
TCAGCTTGCGGATGGTCGGATCGAGAAAATCCCCGACATCGTCGATCCCGACGTCGCGGCCGGCCAGCACCCGCGCCAGCATCTCCGGCAACTGGTAGCGCTGCGAAATCGCCAGCGCCCGCGCCGCGCCGCGGGCATCGAGCCGGTCCCGCCACAGCTTTCCCGTCGCCGAATGCGACACGCCGAGAAACGCCGGCGGCAACTCTACGGGAATGGCGGATATGGGAGGCGTCATGACGGCTTCGAGAGATAGGGACAAAGCGGCTGTCCAGCAAACACAAAAGCAGCAGAAGGCACCCGCCGGGCCCCTCGCCAACGGCGGCGATCTCGATGGCACCACTCCGCGACCAACTGCCGCAAAAAGCGACCTGCACAAACAACATGCAGCCCAACTCCGTACAACTACCGAATGAGCAAGGGAAAATAAACCCGCTGTTAGGCAAGATTGGCCACAAGGTTCAGGGGATGAGCGCTTTCGAATCCGGCCCGCAGTGGGTCGGCAAACGGAGCGGAAGAGCTGGGAATTACCGTCAATGTCCGTCGCGCTTGACCGTCATCGAGCAGCACCCACCGCCCAACAGGCCGCCAATTCGGCAACCGCCGAGGACGAATCCGACGTCTCCGCGCTGATCGCGCGGCTGACCGCCGAGGTCAACCAGGTTGCCTGCGAGAAGACCCGGTCGATCCAGCAGATCACCAACCAGATGAAGATGCTGGCGCTGAACGCGCTGATCGAAAGTTCGCGCGCCGGCGCACAGGGGGCCGGCTTTGCCGTGGTGGCGCAGGAAGTGCGCAACGTCGGCCAGCAGGTCGAGACCATCGCCCGCGAGCTCGAAAGCCAGCTCACCAACCGAACCGGCAACCTGATGAGCTCGATCGCGCGCATGACCGACCGGTCGCGCGGCGAACGCATGATGGACCTGTCGCTCAACGCCATCGAACTGATCGACCGCAACCTCTATGAGCGAACCTGCGACGTGCGCTGGTGGGCGACCGATTCCGCCGTCGTCGATTGCGCCCTGGCACCCGATGCCGCCGCCGTCGCCCATGTGTCGGAGCGCCTGGCCGTGATCCTCGGCGCCTACACGGTGTACCTCGATCTCTGGCTCTGCGACCTCGACGGCAATGTGATCGCCAATGGCCGCGCCGACCGGTTCAACGTCGCCGGCCAGAACGTCGCCTCGACCAAATGGTTTCGCGAGGCGCGCGGACTTCGCTCCGGCGACGACTACGTCGCCGGCGACGTCGAGAGCCAGCCCTTGCTCGGCAACGCCCAGGTCGCGACCTATTGCGCCAGCGTCCGCGCCGGCGGCAAGGCCAACGCCGCACCGACCGGTGTGCTCGCGATCCATTTCGACTGGGAACCGCAGGCCCGCGCCATCGTCCAGGGCGTGCGCGTCGGCGCCGCCGACAAGGCCCGCGTGCTGCTGGTCGATTCCAGTTTCCGCGTGATCGCGTCGTCCGACGGCCAGGGCATCCTCAGTGAACGCGTGCCGTTGAACGTCAACGGACAGCGCGGCGGCTTCTATCAGGACCGCTCCGGCGGACTGGTCGCGTTCCACACCACGCCCGGTTACGAGACCTACAAGGGCCTCGGCTGGTACGGCGTGATCACCAGCGTGGCGGGGTAGCGAACGTCATCCTGAGGTGCGAGCGCTTGCGAGCCTCGAAGGATGACCGAGCCCGTGGCCCATCCTTCGAGGCCGTCGCAAGGCGACGGCACCTCAGGATGACGGCGGAATGCATGGCGGAATTGAGCGCGAAACGTCACCGCAAGGGTCCACCTGCGGAGCAGCGCAAGCGCTGCACCGCGTCCGGGACACGAGCCGCTAGCAGCCCATCTGGTCGGCGACGCCGCCAAAGTCCTTGGCGACGACGTCCCAGGCGCCCCTCGCCTCGAAATCGTATTTCTGGTGCGGACCGTATTCGGTGATGCGCGGCACGAATGCGGTCTTGAGGCCGAGTTTCTGCGCGGCCTTGAGATCGTTGTTATGGGCGGCGACCATCATCACCTGCTCCGGCTTCAGACACAGCAGCTTTGCGGCACCGAGATAGGTTTCCGGATCGGGCTTGTAGTGCTCGAACAATTCAGCCGACATCACCAGATCCCACGGCAGGCCGGCGAATTTCGCCATGTTGGTCAAGAGCGCGACGTTGCCGTTGGAGAGCGGCGAGATGATGTATTTGGTCTTCAGCCGCGTCAGGCCCGCCACGGTGTCGGGCCAGGCGTGCAGCCGATGCCAGCCCATGGTCAGGTGATGCAGGTCGGCTTCGGTCAGGCCCTGAATCGAAAACTGCGCGACCAGCTTTTCCAGCGACTGCCGGTGCAGGGTATCGAGGATCATGTAGCCGCGCTCGGGATGCTTGCGCACCTCGTCCATCGAGGCGGAATAGACCGCGCGCCAGCCGTCCACCAACGCGGTCCAGTCGGCCTTGATGCCGCGGGTTTCCGACCATTTGGTGAAGTCGTTGATCAGGCTGGTGCGCCAGTCGACGCAGGTGCCGAACACATCGAACACCAGCGCCTTCACCCCGGAAATATCAGACATGTTCGTTTCCTATTTTGTTGTTTCTTGTTTTCGTCATTCCGGGGCGCGCCGCTTGACGCGAGCTTTGATGTGCAATTGCGCATCAGAGAATCCATACTCCCGATCGTGGTTATGGATTCCGGGCTTTCGCTTCGCTCGCCCCGGAATGACGATTAGAATATTTTCCGATACTGCATGAAGCCTGAATCTTCGGCGACCTGGTCGTAAAGAATCCGCGCCTGCGCATTGCTGGTCTGCGTCAACCAGTGCACGCGGCTGGCGCCGGCCTCCTTGGCCTTGGCATAGACCGCCTCGATCAGCGCGCGACCGAGCCCGAGCCCGCGTGCGCTGTCACTGACGAACAGATCCTGCAGATAGCAATAGTTGCCAGGCGTCCAGCTCGAACGGTGAAACAGGTATTGCACGATGCCGGTCAGCTTTCCCTCGACATAGGCGCCGAGCAGAAACATCGGCTCGGCGGGGTCGTGGAAGCGCTGCCATGCGACATCGCTGGCGCCGGGCGCCAGCGTCGCCTTGTAGAACGCAAGATAGCCTTTCCACAACGGCTCCCATGCCGCCCGCTCGTCCGGGCCTACGGGGCGAATGACGACGTTGGCGGGCTTGGCGATCACTTGGCTAGCGCCCTCAATCCAGGTGAAACTTGTCGAGCTGGCGATGTTCGGCCTTGATGTAGCGGACGGTGCCGGTGACCGAGCGCATCACGACGGTTTCGGTCTCGATCACGTCCTTGCGGAACTTGACGCCCGACAGCAGCGAGCCCGTGGTGACGCCGGTGGCCGCGAACAGGCAGTCGCCCCTCGCCATGTCCTCGATGCCGTAGATGAACTTCGGGTCCTTGACGCCCATCTTGTGAGCGCGCTCACGCTTCTCTTCGCTGTCGAGGATCAGCCGGCATTGCATCTGGCCGCCGATGCAGCGCAGCGCCGCCGCCGCCAGCACACCCTCGGGCGCGCCGCCGGTGCCGATATACATGTCGACGCCGGTATTCTCGGGGTCGGCGCAATGAATGACGCCGGCGACGTCACCGTCGGTGATGAGCTGGACCGCAGCGCCGGTGGCGCGGACCGCGGCGATGATGTCGGCGTGGCGCGGGCGGTCGAGCACCAGCACGGTGATCGCCGAAGCGGCGACACCCTTGGCCTTGGCAAGGCGATGGACGTTATCGGCAGGCGACGCGTCGAGCTCGACCACGCCCTTCTTGTAACCCGGACCGACCGCGAGCTTCTGCATGTAGACGTCGGGCGCATGCAACAGCGTGCCGCCATCGGCCATCGCCATGGTCGCAATCGCACCCGGCATGTTCTTGGCGCACAGCGTGGTGCCTTCGAGCGGGTCGACGGCGATATCGACCTGCGGTCCGGCGTTGAGGCCGACCTTTTCGCCGATAAACAGCATCGGCGCCTCGTCGCGCTCACCCTCGCCGATCACGATGGTGCCTTCGATCGGCAGCTTGTTGAGTTCGCGGCGCATCGCGTCGACCGCGGCCTGATCGGCCGCCTTCTCCTGGCCATGGCCGCGCAGCCGCGCCGCCGAGACCGCCGCGCGTTCCGTCACCCGCACGATCTCGAGCGTCAGGATACGTTCCAGCAACAGCTGCGGCGGAACGGAAATATGGGTCGACATCTCGGCAACTCCCTTAGAGTTTCGTCGCGGGCCCGATGGGCCGCAATCAATCGTCTGGTGCGCTTCCTCCTGGAAACGCGCGCTAGTTCTTTTCGATCCGTATCACCTGCGGCCGGCCTGAGATCACCTTGTCGCGCTGCACGGCTTCGAGTGCGCGATAGACCGCGTCCTCGGAGGTCGCGTAGGTAATCAGAATGACCGGTACCGGTGAAGCCTTCTTCGCCGCGTCCGTCGCGTCGACGCCATCGGGATGGCGCTGCATGACGGACTCCAGTGAAATCTTCTCTTTCGCCAGACGGGTGGCGATCTTGGCCACCGTGCCGGGCAGATCGCGCGCCATCAGGCGGATGTAGTAGCCGCCCTCGTGGCGCTCCATCGGCGCCTTTTTGGTATCACGCAGGCGATCCACCGGCCGCCCGAACGGTTTGGCGCGAATGCCGCGCGCGACATCGGCGATATCGGCAACAACCGCGGATGCGGTGGCCGCGCCGCCGGCACCGGGGCCGACCAGCGTGATCGGCGGGATGCCCTCGCCGTCGATGGTCACCGCGTTGGTGACGCCCATCACCTGCGCGATCGAGGACGATTTCGGCACCATGGTCGGATGCACGCGCTGCTCGATGCCTTTGGGGGTCCGCACCGCGACCCCGAGCAGTTTGACCCGGTAACCGAGTTCATCCGCGGCGCGCAGATCTTCCGGCGCGATCGAGGAGATGCCTTCGACATAGACCGCGCTCTGCGCCACCTTGGTGCCGAAGGCGAGGCTGGCCAGGATCGCCAGCTTCTGCGCGGTGTCGTGGCCGTCGACATCGAAGGACGGATTGGCTTCGGCATAGCCGAGCCGCTGGGCATCCTTCAGGCATTCGGCGAACGAAAGGCCTTCCTGCTCCATCCGGGTCAGGATGTAATTGCAGGTGCCGTTGAGGATGCCGTAGACGCGATTGATGCTGGTGCCGGCAAGTCCCTCACGAAGGGTTTTGATCACCGGTATCGCGGCGCCAACCGCCGCCTCGAAATTCAAGGCGCCGCCGTGCTTTTCGGCGGCCTTTGCCAGCCGCAGGCCGTGCCTGGCGATCAGCGCCTTGTTGGCGGTCACGACCGACTTGCCGGCCTTCAGCGCGGCTTCGATCGCCGACAGCGCCGGCTCGCCGGAACCGCCCATCAGTTCGACGAAGCAATCGACGCGGGGATCGGTGGCCAGCGCCAGCGGGCTGTTGACCCAGTCGATGCCGGCAAGATCAAGCGTACGCTTTTTCGCTTTCGAACGCGCGGTGACCGCAACCACGCGGATGCCGCGCCCGCTGCGCGCCGACAGCGTCCTTGCCTGTTCCTCGATGAGGCGGACGACAGCGGCGCCAACCGTGCCGAGCCCCGCTATGCCCACTCTCAGGGGTGCGACCATGACTGAAAGAACCTGCTGAAGGAATTACCGCCGATTGGCGAGAGGAACCACGTTGTGCAACGTTTCAATGCCGCTTTCAAGGAAGCGGCGCACGCCGCGCGCGGCCTGGCGGATTCGCTGCTCGTTTTCCACCATGGCGATGCGGACATAGCCCTCGCCATGCTCGCCGAAGGCGACGCCCGGCGAAACCACGACGCCGGATTTCTCCACCATCAGGGTCGCGAACTGCATGCTGCCGACCTCCTGGAAGGCCTTCGGCAGCGGCGCCCAGGCAAACATCGAAGCCTGCGGCGGCGGGATATCCCAGCCGGCCCGGCCAAAACTTTCCACCAGCGCGTCGCGGCGCTTGCGATAGGTATCGCGCATTTCCCTGATGCAATCGTCCGGCCCGTTCAGCGCCGCGGTCGCGGCCACCTGGACCGGCGTGAACGCGCCATAATCGAGGTAGGATTTCACCCGCGCCAGCGCGGCGATGATGCGCTCGTTGCCGACCGCAAATCCCATGCGCCAGCCCGCCATCGAGAATGTCTTCGACATCGAGGTGAATTCGACGGTGACGTCGATCGCACCGGGAACCTGCAACACCGAGGGCGGCGGGTTCTTGTCGTCGAAATAGACTTCGGCGTAAGCGAGATCCGACAGGATGAAAATCTCGTGCTTCTTCGCGAACGCCACCAGATCCTTGTAGAAATCGAGTTCGGCGACATAGGCGGTCGGGTTGGAGGGATAGCAGACGATCAGCGCAATCGGCTTCGGGATCGAATGGATGATCGCGCGCTCCACCGCCGCAAAGAACTGCGGCGTCGGCTCCGACGGCACCGAGCGGATCACGCCGCCCGCCATCAGAAAACCGAAGGCGTGGATCGGATAGCTCGGATTGGGACACAGCACGACGTCGCCGGGCGCGGTAATCGCCTGGGCTACGTTGGCAAAACCTTCCTTGGAACCCAGCGTCGCCACGATCTGGGTTTCCGGATCGAGCTTGACGCCGAACCGCCGCGCGTAATAGCCGGCGTGCGCCTTGCGAAGACCCGTGATGCCGCGCGACGCCGAATAGCGATCGGTCCGCGGCTTGCCGAGGGTTTCCTTCAGCTTCTCGATCACATGCGGTGGCGTCGGCAGATCGGGATTGCCCATGCCGAGGTCAATGATATCGGCCCCGGCGTTCCGCGCGGCCGCCTTGGCCCGGTTGACCTGTTCGAACACGTAAGGCGGCAGACGGCGGATACGATAAAAATCTTCCATGGGACCCTTGCTCCGACAACCGGCGAGAGAGAATCGGGGGAACCTTGGCGTTTTGAAGCCGAATTCGGCTTCGTCCGGAAATCGCGCCCAATCAAGGGTTTAGAGCGAATTCAGGCGCAAGATCCCGGGGCTCTGGACCCGCTATGCGGTTGAATTGAGCCCTTTTACCACGGCCGCCCCGTAGCGCCAGCTTCTATAGCGTTTTCGGGCAGGGATCGCAGCAACGTGGGAAAACACGACAAAACGCCCAAGGGCGTCACTTCAAGGGCGTCACTTGGTGCCGGTTTTTGGGACAGCGCCCGTGGACGCCTGGCGGTCCCGCGCGGCGACCAGCTCTGCCTGGATTTTAGCCAGTTCAGCCGGCTTCATAACCGCCTCGTCGCGCTCCGGCGGCAGATCGTGGACCGGCATGTAAGCGCCGGCTTCCTTGGGCCGCTGCGGCGCGTCGGACGGCAGGCCCACGCCCGGCATATCGGCGATCTGGGTCGAACAGCTGCCGAGCGCCAGCGCCGATGCAAGCAGCACCGCGAGCGACCACAGCCTTATCGTTCGATCCACCGGCATCCGTCCAGAAGTCCCCTGTTGTCCCGTCGCGCGGCTTTATATCGTCGCGCGGCCCGTTTTCGTCGCGCGGCGTGCATTTCGCATTTTCCCGGCCGCACAGCGACGACGTTTCGCACTGTTTTTGGGTCGCGCTGGTACGAGCCTTGCAGCGTTAAATCGTCACGCCCGCGTCAATTCCCCGCAACCGTTCAAACCGTTGTCGCCCGAAACGATTAAAGCCTAACAAACAAATCCGAGCGGTGCGGCTTCAATGTGTCGGAAGCAAGAAATTTTATCGCAGTGCAGCAGGATCAGCCCAAACCCACCGCACAAATCCGCGCGGTGACGAACCCGAAATGAAGTTATAGTGTCCCAACCATGACCGATGTTAACACCGAAACCCAGGCTCCGAAAGCGTTCAACGCCGAAGCCTTCGCCATGAATATAGCGAAGGCGATGGAGACCAGCGGCCAGGCGCTGGCGGCCTATCTGAAGCCGCGCGAGAACGGCGAGTTGAAGGACAAGCCGCCGAACGAAATCGGTGAGGTTATCAAAACTTTTTCTACGGTCGCCGAATACTGGCTGTCGGATCAGGACCGCGCCTCGGATCTCAGACGAGGATGGGCAAGGCCTATCTCGATCTGTGGGGTTCGGCGGCGCGCCGCATGGCCGGCGAAGAATCCAAGCCTGCGATCGAGCCGTCGCCGCGCGACAAGCGCTTCAAGGACCCGGAGTGGCGCTCGAACCAGTTCTTCGACTTCGTGCTGCAGCTCTATCTGCTCACAACGCAGTGGGCGCAGGAGCTGGTGAAGAACGCCGAAGGGGTCGATCCGCACACCCGCAAGAAGGCCGAGTTCTACGTCCAGCAGATCACCAACGCGATCGCGCCGTCGAATTTCGTCTTCACCAATCCCGAAGTGCTGCGCGAGACGCTGGCCTCGAACGGCGGCAACCTGGTTCGCGGCATGAAGATGCTGGCGGAGGACATCGAGGCCGGCCACGGCACCTTGCGCATCCGCCAGTCCGATCCGTCGAACCTTGTCGTCGGCGTCAACATGGCGACGACGCCCGGCAAGGTGATCTTCCAGAACGAGCTGATGCAGTTGATCCAGTACACGCCGACCACGGAGACCGTGCTGCGCACGCCGCTCCTGATCGTGCCGCCGTGGATCAACAAGTTCTACATTCTCGATCTCAAGCCGGAAAAATCCTACATCAAGTGGTGCGTCGATCAGGGCATCACCGTGTTCGTGATTTCCTGGGTCAACCCGGACAAGGAACTCGGCAAGAAAACCTGGGCCGACTACATGACCGAAGGCCCGCTGACCGCGATGGACGTGATCGAGAAGGTGACGGGCGAATTGAAGGTCCACACCGCCGGTTATTGCGTCGGCGGCACCATGCTCGCCTCGACGCTGGCCTATCTCGCGGAGAAGCGCCGCCAGCGCGTCACCTCAGCGACGTTCTTTGCCGCCCAAGTCGATTTCACCCATGCCGGCGATCTGCTCGTGTTCGTTGACGAAGACCAGCTCTCGGCGCTGGAACGCGACATGCAGGCGGCCGGCGTACTCGACGGCGGCAGGATGGCGATGGCCTTCAACATGCTGCGCTCAAACGACCTGATCTGGTCCTATGTCATCAGCAACTACCTGAAGGGACAGCCGCCCTCCTCGTTCGACCTGCTGCACTGGAATTCGGATGCGACGCGGATGCCGGCGGCCAACCACTCGTTCTACCTGCGCAACTGCTATCTGGAGAACCGGCTGTCATCCGGCAGCATGGTGCTCGACAACACGCTGCTCGATCTGTCGAAGGTCAAGGTGCCCGTCTACAATCTGGCGACGAAGGAAGATCACATCGCGCCGGCGGATTCGGTGCTGTACGGCTCGCAGTTCTTCGGCGGCCCGGTGAAGTATGTGCTGTCCGGCTCGGGCCATATCGCCGGCGTGGTCAACCCGCCGGCGGGCGGCAAATACCAGTACTGGACCAACGACAACATCAAGGACATCAAGCTCGCCGACTGGATCAAGGGCGCCACCGAACACAAGGGATCGTGGTGGCCGGACTGGCTGCAATGGCTTGAGGCGCTCGACGCCGAACGCGTGCCGGCGCGCGCGGTCGGCTCCGAAGCGATGCCGCCGATCGAGGACGCGCCCGGCAGCTACGTCCGGGTCCGCGCATAGCGCGGTGCTGCGCAGTTCGATATAATCAATCGTCCCATGCCGGGATTCGAAATCAGTTGAGGGGGAACCAATGACGCGTGAATTGTTCTGGTTGAGTCTGACCGTCATTTTGACCGGGCTGCTGTGGATTCCCTACGTGCTCAACCGCTGCCAGGTGCGCGGCCTCGGCGGCGCCATGGCCAACCCCTCGCGCAACGACAAGCCGCATGCCGAATGGGCCAACCGGCTGATGTTCGCGCATGACAATGCGATCGAGAACCTGATCATCTTCGCGCCGCTGGTCCTGATCCTCAACGCGGCCGACTATTCGACCAAATGGACCGTGCTCGCCTGCGCCGTGTATTTCTGGGCCCGCGTCGCCCATCTGATCGTCTACACGCTGGGCCTGCCGGTGTTCCGCACGGTGGCCTTCACCGTCGGGTTCATCGCCCAGGCCATGCTGGCGCTGGCGATCTTCAAGGTGCTGTAGGTTCAGGCACCCTTCCGGGCGACGACAAACAGCATTGCAGCCTGTTTGTCGTCGAAGCCCCTGACTTCACCGCTCTCGATCGACAGTGAACTCCAGCTCCCGGCCTGCGCGTAGGTCGCGCGCAGCCAGTCCGGCGATGGATAATTGTAGTAGCGATCGAGCGTATCGCGGCCGTCGGCGTCACCGGTCTTGTAGCTGGCGTAGAACATTCCTTCGGATTTGAGCGCGCGCCGGATCAGCCCCAGAACATTCGCAAGCTGCTCGCGCGGGACGTGAAGCAGACAGGCATTGGCCCAGACGCCGTCATAGGCCTCTATCTCATCCAACTCGTGAAACAACAACGTCCCGACCGGACGGCCGAGACGCTGCGATGCCACCGCGGCCATTTCCGCCGACCCGTCGGTCGGGTGAACGTCGATGCCCCGCGCCAGCATCGCCGCCGTATCCGCGCCGGCGCCGCATCCGAGTTCGAGGATTTTGGCTGTCGGCGCGAGAAGCGCCAGAAATGCGGTCAGCCGCGCCTGACGCGAGGTGATCTCGCGCTCAGCATAGGCTTGGGCATGGCTGCTGTAGAATTGAAGCGTCCTCTCGTCCACAGCAGCTCCTCGCCAAACACGCGCCCCCTGCCCTCAAGCATCGGACAGCCCGAGCATCAGCCGCATGTTCTGCACCGCGGCGCCCGAGGCACCCTTGCCGAGATTGTCGAGCCGCGCAACGAGAACCGCCTGACGATGTTTGTCGCTGGCAAACACGTAGAGCTCGAGCATGTTGGTCTCGTTGAGCGCCTCCGGCTCGAGCTTCCCGTTTTTGGTCGCGTCGCTGAGCGGCCTGACCGAAACGTATTTGCTGCCCGCATAACGCTTCGCGAGTGCCGCCTGGAGGGCAGCGCCGTCGGGCTTGCCCGGCAGCGTGTCGAGATGCAACGGCACCGACACCAGCATGCCCTGCCGGTAGTTGCCGACCGACGGCACGAAGATCGGCCGCCGCGTCAGATGCGAATAAAGCTGCGTCTCCGGCAGGTGCTTGTGCTCGAAGCCGAGACCGTACAGCTCGAACGAAGGCGCGGTGCCGTCTTCGAAGCTGGCGATCATGGTCTTGCCGCCGCCGGAATAGCCGCTGACCGCATTGATGGTGATGGGATAGTCTGATGGCACCAGGCCGGCATCGACCAGCGGCCGCAGCAGCGCGATCGCGCCGGTCGGATAGCAGCCGGGGTTCGAGACTTTTCGCGACGCGCGGATCTTGTCGGCCTGATCGGCGGTGAGTTCCGCAAAGCCATAGGTCCAGTCGCTGGCGACCCGAAACGCGGTCGAGGCGTCCAACACCTTGGGAGCGGCAGCGCCCATGCTGTCGATCAGTTTGACAGTTTCCTTGGCGGCATCGTCCGGCAGGCAGAGGATCACGAGATCCACCTGCTCCATCAGCGCCCGCTTCGCAGCCGGATCCTTGCGCTTGTCATCGGCGATGCCGGCGACCGTGACGTCGTTCTGCCCGCTGAGCCGTTCGGCAATGCCGAGGCCCGTCGTTCCGGAGCCGCCGTCGACGAACACGACAGGCTTCTTCGTGGCAGCAGTGGCCGGGGCTTCGCCCTTCGGCAGCTTGGTGTCTGACATGCTCATATCGCGTTCCTTTCAGCCCGAAATCGTTGAATTGGTGTGGCTTGTATCCGCGGTGGCGAAGGCCTGCGGACGATGCTCGCGCATCAGGCCCGCGATCACCTGCGCATCGGCGTCCGGCTGCGTCGCCAACGCTCCGGCCAGGGCCGTATAGTCGGCGTCGGACTTCTGCTGGCTCAATTTGAAGCTGCCTTCGATCTCGTTCACTGTCATCGTCAGACCCACGATCGCCTTCTTCAGTGCCGCCAGCCTTCCTGCCGTCATCTTCGACGACAGCCACGGCTTCTTCGGCAACAGCCGCTCCTCGAACTTGGCGCTGAGCGTCTCGATCTGCTCGGCAAGTTCGTCGTCCGACAAGGTCCGCACCGTGCCGGTCAGATGCACCACCTGGTAGAGCCAGGTCGGCACCTGATCCGGCGAGACAAACCAGTCGGGTGAAACATAGGCATCGGCGCCGCTGACGGCCAGCAGCCAGGACGTGGTCCCGTCGGCCAGCTTTACCAGCGGATTGTGACGGGCGACATGAAACGCCGCATGCGGCGTGCCGTCACCGGCAAAGGTCAGGTAAAACGGCAGCGGTGAGGCGACGGGCTTGGAGCCGTCCCACGCGCAGGCGAGGGCAAAACCGCGCGCCTCCGCGAACGCAAGACTTGCAGCGCGATCGGACTTGAACATCGGAGGCGTATACATTTGGAACTCCTGCTTGACGTAGGAGCCACCAGATCAGACCGCGTTTTTTGGAAGGTTAAGATGCCGCGGGACTGGATCCGGCGGCAGGGGCGACAGTCCTAAACGCAGACGACCGCCCAAACCGCGAGAATGCGGCGGCGGCGAGCGGTCAGAATGGTCGAGGCGTTGATCATGGGCGCGGCTATAAGGCCGCGCCCAGCTTTCGTCAAGATGCCCCGCCGTCAGATCACCGGATTCCACTGCGCGGGTACCAGCCGGTAGCCGGCGCCGTCCTTGACCACGTTGCCAATTCCCGGGAACGGGTAGTGGAAGCCTTGAACCTTCATTTTCTCGGCCACGAGCATGTCGTAGACCTTCCGCCGGGTGGTCTCGGCCTGCGCGGCATCCTGGTCAAAGAAGGCCCGCCATCCCGGATTGACCACAAACAGTGCCGGATGATTGGTCACATCGGACTGGATGAACACCTTGTCCGAGCCGGACGACAGCACATACGAGGTATGGCCCGGCGTATGACCGGGGGTCTCGACGGCCAGCAGTCCCGGCATGACGTCCTTGCCCACTCATAGGGCGTCGCTTTCTTTTTCAGCCCGGCCTCGAGGACGCGGCGGGCATTCTTGAACACCGTTTGCATCCGGCCTTCCGGTGCACGGCTCATCTCGCCGTCGTCCATGAAATATTTCCACTCCACAGCCGGCACCAGCACTTCGGCGTTGGGGAATGCCAACGAGTTATCGGCATTCAACAGGCCATTGATGTGGTCGCCATGGAAATGCGACAGCACGACGACATC
>JAIEPP010000661.1 GCA_019748335.1 Xanthobacteraceae bacterium | reverse complement strand
GCATACAGAACCTTTGCCTTCGCTTCCGGCAGGTCGCCGGCGAAATCGCGCAGGAACGCCGCCTCGCTCAGGCGTCCTTCCTCGCCGTCGAACACGATCCCCGCCGACGCGGGCGGCGTCGGATAGGTCTTGGCCAGCGCGGTATAATCCTCGCCGGCATCCGGCGCCCGCGCGGCGACATAGACCAGCGCCGAAACATTCGGATGCACACCCGCCTCGGTGACGATCATGCCGGAAAACGAATGCCCGACCAGCACGGTCGGTCCGTCCTGCCGCGCCAGCACGCGCTGCGCCGCGGCGACCGCCTCTGGCAATGTCGTCAGCGGGTTTTGCACGGCGGTGGCATTGAGCCCTTTCGCCTGCAAGCGTGCGATCACCTCGGACCAGCATGATCCGTCGGCAAACAGCCCATGCACGAGGACGACGTTGCGCGCCTTCGGCGCCGACTGCGCAACGGCGGCACGCGGGAGCAGCGTGCTCGCGGCGGCTGCCGCCGCCATGTTCACAAAGGTGCGCCGGTTCATGGGATGCATCGGCGGGAGCTCGTTGTTGCCGTCCATGAAATTCTCCTTTGCGTCGTGTCGGGGCGGGCCACCGGGAGGGTTTTGAGGTCGAAAGACTAATCGGTGGATTTTGGCTTTGCAAAGCCCTGCGGCACCGACTCCAGCACTTTGCCGTGAAGCCGTTGTGAAGGAGCTTGTCGCAGGCCTATGCGGACCGACGATTGCCCAAGGCTTCCGAAAGTCACATCACCGGCGCCGGCCAATACGGCTCGGCGTTTTCGATGCTGTCAAAGACTGTCCAGCTTTCGTTGGCCCCGGCTTGATGCCAAGTCGAACGACGCCCGCTTACGCCTTGACCGTCGCTTTTCGCTTCGAACGTCCTCGGCCGTCCGAAGTGCCTTGAGGGTGGATTGTCTCGCCGCGTTTGAGCATCGCGACAAAGGCCGCGATCTTTTTC
Source organism: Xanthobacteraceae bacterium (assembly GCA_019748335.1). Lineage (GTDB taxonomy): Bacteria > Pseudomonadota > Alphaproteobacteria > Rhizobiales > Xanthobacteraceae > Bradyrhizobium. Next base: position 12,100 of record JAIEPP010000661.1, on the reverse strand, counting down.
GTGCGTCCAGCTTCAGTTTTCATGTTGTTGGTGCGAAAGGCCAGCGCGAAGCGATTCTGGGCACTGAGTTTCGCCAGCATCGCCTTTGCCTTGGGCTCGGCATTGATTGCAGCCAGCAGATCGCCAGGAATTGTCATCTCCTTGCCACTCTTGTAAGCGCGCGCCCAGCGCCCGTCGGACTTGGCCTGATCGACTTGCTTGAGCCCGTGTTCCGTCATTCGGCCTTCCCTGATCAGCCTCGCGACGTTGTCCACGTTAATCTGGCTCCAGATACTCTTGCTGGTGCGCGGCGTGTAGCGCTGCAGAAAACTCCTGTCGTCGAAACCCTTGCGGAGGCCGTCGATCCAGCCCCAGCAGAGCACGACGTCAATGGCCTCCTTTGGCGTGATCGATGGAAGCCCCGAACCCACCTTGTGGACCTTGATCCAGACTTCGCTTTCCTTGTCGTGGTGCCTGCCGAGCCACTTATAGAAACTCGCCGCGTCCTCGAACGTGCGGATGCTATCGAAATTGATTTGGAAGGGGGCCATTAAAATCCTGCTCAACGCGCCGATCGGGCTCGTGACCGGCAACACTTCACTCCTACGCAATCGTCCCCGGCGGCTTCGACCTCACGTCATACACCACCCGGTTCACGCCCATGACGACTGCTCTCATAACCTCATTTCGAAGGAGCGGACTCCTGTCCTCGAAGGATCTTCTCCATCGCCTTCCCCTTGGCGAGTTCGTCGATCAGTTTGTCGAGATAGCGGATTTCCCGCATGACGGGTTCTTCGATATTTTCGACACGGACGCCGCAGATCACTCCGGTGATAAGCGCGCGCGATTCATTCATCCGAGGCGCCTGCGCGAAGAAATCCTCAAAGGAGGTTTTCTTGGCAAGCTCCTTGTCCAACGACTTCTGGCTGTGCCCTGTCAGCCAACGAATGATCTCGTCGACCTCTGCCTTGGTGCGCCCCTTCTTCTCTACCTTGGCGAGGTAGAGCGGATAGACGCTCGCGACGCTCATGGCGTAGATGCGGTGTTTCGTCATGCTCCCCCCCTAAGGTCGGAATCTCACCCCCGCTGCCAGTCTGGGGCCGAGGCAATCTGCCGCATAAATTTTGGGCAGCGGCTGCGCCCTGTCACGGCGACTCGACACACGAACGCAATCCGAATTGAATATATATTACCGCTTATTCAAGGAGAAAAACATGACCCAGCATGTCCTCTTTATCGTCACCAACGCACCCGTCATCGGCCCGCACAGCCGCAAGACCGGTTTCTTCTTCGCCGAGGTCGCTCATCCCTTCGACGTGCTCGACACGGCGGGGATCGCGATCGAGTTTGCGTCTCCCAAAGGCGGGTGGGCGCCCTACGACGCCTACGACGAAAAGGATCCCGCCCAAAAAGCGTTTCTCGAGAGCAAGGCCTTTCGCCGGCTGAACCATAGCCGGAAGTTGTCCGACGTGGACGCCGCGGACTACGACGCCATCCTGGTGCCCGGCGGCCTCGGGCCGATGGTCGACATCCAGCGCAATGCGGATGTCCAGAGCGCCATCGTGCGCGCCTGGACCACGGGAAAGCTCGTGACCGCCGTTTGTCACGGGCCGTGCGCGTTGCTCGGTGTGGACCTCGGCGACGGCACGCCGTTCGTGCGCGGCAAAAAACTCACGTCGTTCTCGAAGAAGGAAGAATACGACTACGCCCGCGAGGACGTGCCCTACGAACTCGAGGACGCGTTAAGGGCGGAAGGCGCCGACTATTCGTCCGCAGCCAACTGGCAACCCCACGTCGTCGTCGATGGCCGCCTGATCACCGGCCAGAATCCGGCCTCGGCGGGCGCGCTGGGAAAAGAACTGCTCGCCGCTCTCAAGCGGGATTCGGCTTAGGCGTGAATTGAACCGGCGCAGGATGAAAGATTTGGGAGTGCTCCCTCACTCCCACTCAATCGTCCCCGGCGGCTTAGACGTCACGTCATACATCGCGTCGCGGCAAGACCGAGGTCGGCCCCGTCCAGCGCCAGACGTTCACCGTTGGCATCAGCTGCGGATATTGCTCCACGCCCAGCGCAGCTCGGGGACGCTGCGGAACGAGCCGTCGTGGAAGGTGATCGTCCTGTCGCGCGGTGGGGGAAGTGCGCGCTCTAAGTGAAGCCCAATCGGAATTCGGAGATCGCCAGAGTGCATATGAGGACCATCAGCAAGAAGAATGGAAAGACCAGCGACATCAACGACAGGAAAACGAACGAAATTTGGACGACCTTTTCGATTCCTTGCGAAAGCCAAAGTAGCCGTCACTCCCACTCGATTCTCTCAAACCATCGTAACGCGCTGATTTATAAGCGCAAAATCTTTCTTCTGACGGTCAAAACCCGACCGTCGAGCCGTCAAAATTCTTCGCTTTTGATTTCAAAGGGAAATTCGCGCGATTTGGATTTAGCGCGGTTTCATCGTCTATCGACAACGATCGGTCAATTTTTCGCGCCATCAACCATTCAGGGCACTGCGCGCCGATGCGAGAAAAGACCGTCACCGTTCATAGCACAGGACGTTCGTACTCACCATGCACTCAACGTCTCTCCCCCTTCCGGATCTACTCCCTGGGTCGGGTGACTTGATGCAAAGCGAATGAGCGGATAGGCAAACGCCTCTGGCTGCGGCGATGTGGAAGGACACATGGCCAGCAAAGGTCCGAGATGGTGACGAGAAGGCAGCGGCGTAATGGCTCGGTGCGCTAAGCCCATCCACTAGCCGGTTTCGAGTCCGGTCCGCAGCAAATCGTCGGGATCGGCGTCGATGCCGCGACGCTCTATGCCTGTTGTATCAGGCCGCCGCTCTCTACACGATCCTGCAATATTGCGATAAGACCAGCCATGACCAAGAGCATGAAATGGCTGCAGGCGAATGCGCCCGGATTCAATCATCTCGCCAAAGACGAGCAGGCCGCGATTACTGACTTCGCGCTACTCTGGAACCTGTTCGAGTCGCGGGTCCTCAACACCCAGGGCAATGTCAAGGCGATCTGCGATACGGTCGAGGCTTGGCAGAACGCCGGGATGCTCGACACTGACACCTTCGACGCCGAACTCGCCTATTTCCGGCAACGCTATTTCGCCGATGGCGCCTTCACCTATCACTTCGACCATCTGCATTTCAGGAATCCCGACCGAGAGGCCCTGGTGCGCGCCGTGATCGACGGCGGCGACAACGACCCATGCAGCCGCGTCACGGCCGTCCTCATCATCGTCTTCCGCTACCGCAACAACCTCTTCCACGGGGTAAAGTGGCAGTACAAGCTGCAAGGCCAACTCGGCAATTTCAGCACCGCGAACGATGTGCTCATGAAGGTCTTGGAACGGCACGGCGCGCTCGCTGACGGATAAGAGCGCCGACGCACGCCCCCGACGGCCGGAGTTGTCCATGCCTGACACCAACGACGACGCCATCCCGCCAAACCTTGCCAGCCTTCATGCCTATATGAAGGCCCGCCCGGACGCCGCCAAACAGCTCCCGCCAGCCGTGCCGTTAGGAAGGCGGCAAGGCCAACAGCGCGCCAAGGACGGCCGGCGAATTAAGGACAGCAAATTTCTCGCGCGGGGTGAGGAATGCGGCCGCTTCGTCGAAGGTTTCAGCGTCTTCGATTTTGGCGCGCGCAACCGCGAGATGAGGATCGACCTCGCCACGATTCCGCGGTTTTGGACCGGATAGATTCTTGAGATGCGCCGCGCGCAGGTCGGCATCGCGGCGGAGTTCGAGAAGCGGGCAGCAAACCGCCCGGTGCAAGGTGTTGGCTAGTTCGTTAGCCCTCAGCAAGACCTGCGGTGGTGAGGTATCCTCCGGTGTCTTGAACAGACTGGAAGTTGACCTTGCACTTGCTGAGGAAGACAGCATGGCAAGCGGAATGGCGAGCAGGAGACCGAGAATAACCGGCATCATCCATAGTAGCAGCGCCAATGACACCGCGTAGGCGCTGATGGCCATGGCGATCCCAAAAAGTGTCGGAACCGAGTATTTCCGAAGCGTGTCCTCATATGACACCGCGCCGTCGTCACGGCGTTGAACCTGCCACCCCGCATCGTGTCCTAACAGGATCCCTGCAACCGCGGACGATTGAAAGATCATCATCACCGGCGCCGTCAGGCCTGAAAGAAATGTCTCTGCAAGAATACCCGCCAAGGCACGAAAGCCGCCACCGAACTTTTTCCGTTCGTCTTTACGGGTGAGCATGACGATGTAGGCGAGCACCTTGGGAAGGATTAGCATGCCCATCGTGGCAACGAATACCCATGCCGCCAGAATTGGATCCTGTGCGGGCCATGTCGGAAATAGCGAAAACCCCTTTGGAAAATACTCGGGCCTGACAAACTGCGCTTGCAACGATACCAGGATTCCGAATACCAGAAAAATGAACCAGAGCGGCGCCGTCAGGTAGGATCCAATTCCGGTCAGGAGATGGAGCCGCGAGACCCAATGAAGGCCGCGCGCCGGAAGCAGTGCCAGATGCTGCAGATTGCCTTGACACCATCGCCTGTCGCGCGCGGCGAAATCCAGCAGCGATGGGGGGCTTTCTTCAAAGCTGCCGCCGAGCGTTGCCGTCATATGGATGGCCCAAACGCCACGTCGCATGAACGCAGCCTCGATGAAATCATGGCTGAGGATGTGCCCGCCGAACGGCTTGCGGCCCTTAAGTTCGGGAAGGGCGGCGTCCTGGGCAAAAGCGCGAACCCGGATGATAGCGTTGTGCCCCCAGTAATTGCCTTCGGATCCATGCCACCATGCAATACCGGCGGCAATCAACGGACCGTACAGTCGCCCGGCAAATTGCTGCCACCGAGCGAATAACGTTCTGGCGTTGACCACGATTGGCAGCGTCTGGATCAGCGCTACGTTTCGATGTTCGTCCATCGCCGCGACAAGCCGCACGATGGTGTCGCCGGTCATCAGGCTGTCTGCATCCAGGATAAGCATGTACTCATAACTGGACCCAAACCGCTTGACCCAATCCTCGATATTGCCGGATTTGCGCGCGGTGTTTTCCGGACGGTGACGGTAGAAAATTCGCCCCGTTGGCCCAGCTTCGTCTCGGAGTCGAAGAAAACACTTTTCTTCGGCGATCCAGATGGCAGGATCGGTCGTGTCGCTTAGAACAAACCAGTCGAACTTGGAGGCGCATCCGGTTTCCTCGATCGATTCATAGACCGCCCGCAACCGGGCCAGGACGCTATAGGGGTCCTCGTTGTAGGTGGGCAACAACATCGCGGTCCGGCTTTCGATCGCCGGCAGCGGCGCGCTGGAATCGATGCCGAGTTCGTCCTTTCGTCGCAACAGCAGCACGAAGAAACCGGCAACGGCCGACATGAAGGAAAACGCAATCCATGCAAACAATAGGACGAACAGAGCGAGGATGATCGCCTCCAGGATCGTCACGCCGCCCACTTGGAGCACTTCGTACATCTCGTAACAGCCCGCCAGGGTCAGGAAGACGGTGCCCGCAAGCAGGTATGCACGTCGCGGCCATGCCCGCGTAAACTCTGAAGCCTGAGCTTGCGGCCGGAGCGGCGGCAACGGCTGCACCGCCATTTCCATTGGCGCTTCACGGGGAAGGAATTGATTCAGTTGAGGATCGCTGCCCTGAGGCGATTCGTGGACTTTCACTAAGGTGTCCATCGATATACCCAAACCTCCGATACCGGCTCGTTCTCCTGCATGAGCGATGCGCGTATCTCGATGGGATTCTTCTCTTTTAAGAGTTCGAAACTCAACCGCCACCCGCCGGATGCCGGGTTCGGCTGGGTGACGATGTTCTGGATCTTGGCCTTCTCTGCGGTCACGACGCCTCGCAAGGTCTTTGGGTCGACGGATTTCAACCTGTCGCCGATCAGGTCCAGCACGAACAGTGTCGCGTTATCGCCTCTCGCGCCGATGCCGGTTCGGGAAAATCGCGCAAGCGCGGTCGGTTTCGGAGTGTCCGGGCCCCAGTGCAGCCGGTAGGTATAGGTGTGCTCGCCCTTTGCCTGCAGCGCAGACTTGGGCTGCCAGAAGCTCGCAATGTTGTCGTGTACTTCTTCCTTGGTCGGAATTTCGACTAGCTTGACCGAACCCTCACCCCAGTCTCCGATCGGCTCCGCCCACAAACTTGGCCGGCGTTCGAAACTGGACTCGAGGTCCTGATAGGCGAAAAAATCCTTCTGACGCTGCATTAACCCGAAACCGCGCGGATTGAGATCAGCGAATGCACTGATCTGAAGATCTTTCGGATTATGGAGTGGCCGCCAAAGCTCTTCACCGCGGCCGTTGAACACGCCGAGTCCGTCGGAATCATGTACCGATGGTCGGAAGTCATCGACGTCCTTGCGGTCGTTCGGTCCGAAAAAGAACATGCTCGTCATCGGCATGAGGCCGGCGCGCTCCAGATCTATTCTGGGATAGATCGCCATTTCCACGTCGAAGACGGTCGTATCGCCGGGCCGAATGGTGATGCGATAGGCCGCAGCCGCGCTCTCGCTGTCGAGCAAGGCGTGCACGACAATGGAGTTGGCGTTGGTTACCGGCTTTTCGATCCAGAATGCCTTGAAGGACGGGAATTCTTCGCCCTTTGCTTCGCCGGTGTTGATGGCAAGCCCGCGCGCCGAAAGGCCATACAATTGGCCTTTGGCCACTGCCCGGAAGTAGCTCGCGCCGAGAAAGACGCAATCCTCGTCATAATACTCGGGCTTGTTGATCGGTGCATGGAGCCGGAAGCCGGCAAAGCCGAAATCGACACCTGGACCTGGAGGCGCCAAGTCACCGAATGAAAACAGGTCCGGTTGATAGGCGATTTTCGCTGCTTGGCCCTTCTTCACCTCATAGATGTCGACTCGATTGCTATAGAAAAATCCGCGGTGAAAGAATTGCGCCTCGAAAGGAAGCTTTTCGCCGCGCCAGAGCGCGCGTTCCGGCAAAAACCGTATCGCCCGGTAACGATCGTAATCCAGGTCCTTCAGATTATCCGGCAGTTTATTATCGGGGGCCTTGAACGATTTGCCGGCCAGATCACGCGCTATTTGCCGCACAACGGATCGGTCAAACGCCACCGGCTGCGCGCGAGCGGAGGCCTGGAGACCTGGTGCCGCGATCGATAAGAGCGGCAAGGCGGAAGCTGCGAGGAAGTGTCTGCGGTTCACAAAAATGGCCCACTGTTAGTGACGGCGACCATGAGCAACGCAGTGCAGCATTAACGGTTCCTGCTTAAGGAACCGGATTGCCAGTTTTTCCCGCTCGACAGGACTTAGTTTGCCAGCGAGTGACTTATTCGGGTCACCAGGCCGTTCCACCGATGCTTTTCCGCGGCGGGATAACTGGTCAGGACGCAATTCATGCACCGCCCGACCGGTTACAGCGGTTGTATCAAATCCGCGCGTTGCGGGCGCTGGACACGACAAAGAAATTCGGTTTCACCCCCTTATATATGATGCCGGGAGAGCGATTCTTCTTCGCAAGAATAGTGGCCGGCGAGTCATTTTCGGGATTTGCAACCGACTGCACCGTCAAATTTGCGCGGCGAGCATCGATGCGAGTTGGCGTTTCCGCTATTTGATGTAATACCCTCAGATCCTCGCGCGTCAGACGCACGAGGGCCCTAGCTAGGTGTCTGGTCCCGGAGTGTGGGGGACTCAGCCAAGCTGGTCCTTCATTTCGGGAGGGGCTATGGGACAGATACTCCACGGCAGCGCCACGACCACGCACGCCATCCGAGCGGCGATACAGCGATCGAAGTCTCCGCTCAAAGACCCAGCCCGCCAGCACGGCCTTAATCAGAAGACAGTCGCCAAGTGGCGCACGCGCACCTTTGTTCACGATGCGCCGATGGGCCCGAAGACAGTGCGCTCGACGGTGCTGACGACCGAGGAAGAGGCGACGGTCGTCGCCTTCCGCAAGCACACACTGTTGCCACTTGATGACTGCCTCTATGCCTGCAGGCGACGATACCGCACCTGACGCGCTCGTCCTTGCACCGTTGCCTGCAACGCCACGGGATCAGCCGCTTGCCCGAGGTCGCCGGTGACAAGCCCGCCAAGCAGCCGTTCAAGGCCTATCCCATCGGTTACTTTCACATCGACATCGCCGAGGTCCGCACCGAGGAGGGCAAGCTCTACCTCTTCGTGGCCGTGGACCGGACCTCAAAGTACGTCTTCGCTCGACTGAAGCAGCAGGCGACCACAGCTAACGCCAGGACTTTCCTCGACGAATTGGTCGAAGCTGTCCCCTATAAAATCCACACCGTACTCACGGACAATGGCATCCAGTTCGCCGACCTGCCGAAGAATCGGAATGGGCCCACCGCCAGATGGCGCGGCCACCCCTTCGACCGGACCTGCTCAGGTTATGGCATCGAGCATCGCCTCGCCAAACCCAACCATCCATGGACCAATGGTCAGGTTGAACGGATGAACCGAACGCTGAAGGAGGCCACCGTCCGGCGATATCACTACGAGACCCGCCGCCAACTGGAAGACCACCTCGCCGCCTTCCTGGACGGCTACAACTTCGCCAGGCGGTTAAAGACCCTACGGGGCCTCACACCCTACGAAGCCATCTGTACCGCATGGGCAACCGAGCCAGATCGCTTCAGGCTCAATCCAACCCACTTGACCTCGGGACTGAACAGTTGCGAGTTCGTAGAAGTTGCGCCGCCATGGCCAATTGCTTAAAGGAACATTTTAGGAAAATAATTTCAACGAGATGGAACTTTTTCTTATATGCACATTTGTACATTTCTGCCGGCACGCTCTCGCGTGATGTTGTTGGGTTGGGCAGTCGGGGAAACGTAATGGAAGATTCGTTAGTGATCTTGGTCATTGAAGATGACGAGGCGATACAGAGTATCGTTGAAGAAGCGCTCACCGAAGGCGGGTTTGAACCGGCCATAGCGGCATCGGGCGAAGAAGCCGTTACCCTGTTAAAAGGGAAAAAGACCCCATACCGCGCGCTTTTGACCGACATTAATCTGAAAGGAACGATGGACGGCTGGGAAGTAGGCAAGCACGCCCGTGAGATCGACCCGGAATTTCCCATCGTTTACATGACCGGCGCTGCGGCCGACCAATGGGCCTCGAACGGTGTCCCAAAGAGCATTCTTCTCACCAAGCCGTTCGCGCCAGCACAGCTTGTCACCGCAGTTTCCCAGCTCCTCAATAACACGTCGCCGACTGCGTAGCTCGCGCCTCGGCTGGCGGCCCCCGGATCAACGGGCAAATTCCGAGCGGCTAAAACCCCGGGGGTGAGTGGCTGGGCCGATTGGAAAGACGTCCAATGCTCCGCCCGAAGTTGTTTCCAATCGGTTTGACAATTTTCACGTGGCCAACCAAAACGGCCCCAGGGTGGGCAAGCTGGGCCGCGTTGTGCTTGATCGGCTGCCTTTGGGCGCAGCTTGCTGCGGTGGCTGCCTCACAGGTCTTCCCAAGGATTCGTTCCGACCAGTGATCTGCTTTGGTGTGGCGAGTGGTCTATTCAGCCAGTATCGCTGCGACGCCGGACCCTCCCGAATCCGAATAAGTGCGGACCAAGCCTGCGACGTAAAGAAGCCGCCGGCCAAACGGGCCGTAATTTCTTAGGGCTTCTTCTCACCTTAGCCATCCTGACCGGGTTTCTGGTTCTGCTGGCCGGGCTTGTCCTGCTGGCTCATAAGGGAAACGCGACGACGAACCAGAATAGTCAAGGACAGCCACCGGAGAAGAGAACAATGAAGCATCCCCTATGGACCAGCAGGGCTCGATAAGACGCTGTTCGAGTAGACAAAGAACGGTAAAGTCAGCTTAACTTAACCTCGCGCGATTATTCACCTCTCTGGAACCAAATGACAGACCCGGACAAACCCAACCCAGTCGTCGAGGACATCCCAGGTGGATCACTCGCGATCAGAACTGACTCAAAGCTTCGGATTCGTCAGCAGGAGATTCTAGCAGAGCTGGGCGTCCTTGCGCTTCAGGGGACCCCATTTCCCGAACTGCTGACGAATACGGCGGCTCTCACCGCCGAAGGCCTGGAGGCAGAGTTTTGCAAGGTGCTCGAATATCAGCGCGAGGAAGCAAGGTTCTTGGTGACGGCAGGAGTAGGCTGGGAGCCTGGTGTCATCGGCACCGCAACAGTGGGAGCCGACATCGAATCACCCGCGGGCTACGCCTTGATAACCGGGAAGCCTGTTGTATCGAACCATCTGGAAAACGAAGAACGGTTCCGGACGCCCGAGCTTTTAGTAAGGCACGGCATACGACGGGCTATGAACGTCATCCTCCAAGGCGATGGTACACCTTACGGTGTCCTCGAAGTGGATAGCCGTTCCGAAGGCGAATTTTCAATCAACGACATTTCTTTTTTGCAAGGGAGCGCCAACCTTTTAGGGATGGCAATCGAGCGCCAGCGCATAGAAGCAAATTTGCGAGCGGCAGTCGAACGTAACCAGCTTCTCCTGAAAGAAGTCAATCACCGGGTCAACAATAGTTTGGCTCTTGTAGCCAGTATGCTTCACTTGAAAGCCGCGACGGTAAACAACGAAGTCAAAGTTCACCTTGATGAAGCTTACAATCGTATCACTGCTATCGCCCGCGCCCACCAGCGACTTTACCAGACTGAGATGTTCGAGAAGATTGAACTTGGTCCTTATCTGGAAGATATCTGCAAAAGCTTTTCAGACTCTCTGCCCGATTGCCTGCTTTATGTGAACGTAAAGGCTGGAATTGAGGTTCCTCCCGACCAAGCTATCCCAGTGGCCTTGTTCGTGAATGAATTAATCACAAACTCTGCGAAATACAGTCATCCTGGCGGCAAATGCGAGGTTTGGATCGAAGTTGATCGAGTCGACACAAAAATCGCGGTCTCAGTGCGAGATAAGGGAATAGGGTTGCCGCCGAAATTCGAGCCGAGTTCACAGAAGGGCCTGGGTATGCGGTTGATCAACGCGTTTGCTGCCCAGTTGGGCGGCGTGCTCGAGATTCGCCGTCACGACCCCGGCGTGGAATTTATCCTAACTTTCCCTTCTTCCGAATAAGAAAAAAGGGCTTGGAAGAAGCCTGATTTCCTAGCATTACCCCAATGCTCTTTCGATGGCCTCTCCAAGACTACCCTCGTATTGGGCCGTGGTCGAAGACCGGCCAGCAAAGTGACCCTACACACTCCTAGCCCTGCTGGGCTCAGACCCGCTCAATTTTTCCACTAAACAGAGACAGCGGAACTATTTTTGCGCGGGTTGCTTTTTCCAGCATCTTGCAGATGCACATTGGCTCGCCCTTTATTTTTGTACACTTGCAAGGGTAGCCATAAGTGAACTTGACTAGCGTCTCAATATCGTTGGCTGCGATCGCCTGTTCCACTCTTTCTTCGTAAGTCATTTGCGAGCACTCACCCTTCGGTCAGGTAATGTTTGACCGGTTATTTTCATCTAACATATCTTCAAGTCCGAAGGATAGAACCATAGCGTTGCAAAAGAGTGGTCACTTGTGCCATCGCATCGTTGTGACGACTGCCGAGCTTTGGACGAACTATCATGGCGGGCACCCGCATTACGATGGGATCCGATTCTGACCATGGGCTCCAATCACAGAGCGCCGTGACCTTCTCTGGCAAAGGAGCCACCACGTTGGAAATTTGGCCTGCTAATCCCAATCACTATTGGCGCTTGGTGACAGATGCCGTGATGGGCGGTGTTTCCCGCGGCTCGATCGCGAAGGAGACCCTTGAAAGCCGCGAGGCCATCCGCTTGCGCGGAGACGTCAGTACAGAAAACAATGGCGGCTTCGTACAGATCGCGCTTGATCTCGCGCCGGAGACCGGTTCGTTCGATGCAGGTGGCTTTACAGGACTTGAAATGGACGTACTTGGAAATCATGAGAGTTACGGCGCCCATTTGCGCACCACGGACAACACTCGGCCGCAACAATCGTATCGCCAGAGCTTTGTTACGACATCGGACTGGCAGACCTTACAGCTACCGTTCGTACAATTCATGCCACACCGAATCGACATTCCGCTCGATGTCAGACGGCTAAGGCGCATCGGCCTCGTTGCCATCGGGCGGGATTTTTCCGCCGACCTGGCAGTTGCGCGGCTGGCCTTTTATTGATTTGCTTGCATCTGCCGGCGGC
>JAIEPP010000068.1 GCA_019748335.1 Xanthobacteraceae bacterium | reverse complement strand
CATTTCAACAGATCGATCACCTCGCGGCGGTAGCTGGATTCCTCGCGGCCCATCACCCGGAATGGCAGTGCGACGTTTTCGTAGGTCGTCATGTGGTCGAGCAGGCGAAAATCCTGCAGCACGATGCCGATGCGCTTGCGCAAGTCCGCGATCTGGTCCTTGCCCAGCAGCGAGACGTCGTGGCCGAACAAGTTGACCAGGCCCCGAGTCGGCCGCATCGACAGGAACAAGAGCCGCAGCAGTGAGGTCTTGCCGGCGCCCGAGGGGCCGGTGAGGAACTGGAACGAATGCGCCGGGATCAGGAACGACAGGTCGCGCAGAATCTCCGGGCCGAGCCCGTACCGCAATCCGACATTTTCGAACCGAACCAAGCTCAGCTCCGCTCGAGTTGGGCTGTGGCCGAGCGTCGCTCGGCATTAACCGTGGCCGGACCCCCCCGACGTGAGCCGGAACCCCGGGCGCGCATCCCGCCGATCCCGGCCGGAACCCGACAAAACGGTTGTGCGACCGTTATGGTTTCCGATTCGTTAACGGTCGCTATGTAGCATCCCGGCAAAGACACTGTGGAATTGGGCTCCATGCACATCGTTTGCCCCCATTGTACAACATCCTACGCCATCAAACCGGCCACCTTGGGGGCGGCCGGGCGTACGGTGCGCTGTTCCCGTTGCAAGGAGACCTGGCTGGCCCGTCCCGAGGACGCCATCGAGATCCCGACTGCGGCACCGGCCATGGCGGCATCGAGCCAGACGGCCGAAACCGATGCCGCCGCCGACTGGGACGCGATGGCGCGCGAGGAAAGCGGCCAAAACACCGGCCAGGAAACTAGCGGGGACACGCCGGTCGTCGACAGCCCCTCGATTTCGGCTGACTTGCCGGCCGGCAGCGACGACGCCGACTGGCCGTCGATCGCCAGGCTGGACGCCGAGAGCCATGAGCAGACTGAGATCACGAGCCACCGGCAGCGGCTGGCCCGGCTCCTGCCCCGCATCCCGTTCCTGCCGCGGGTTCCGTATCTGCCTTCGGTCGGCCTGCCGACCGCCTGTGCCGCGATGGGTGCGCTGCTACTGGCGCTGGTGATCTGGCGCGGCGACGTCGTCCGCCTGCTGCCGCAGACCGCGACCTTCTACAAGATGGTCGGGTTGGAGGTGAACCTGCGCGGGCTGGCATTCAAGGACATCAAGATCACCAACGAAACGGTCGAAGGTAAACCGGTGCTGGTGATCGAAGGCGCCATCGTCGGCGCCACCGGCAGGCCGGTCGAACTGCCGCGGCTGCGCTTTTCCGTCCGCGACGAGCAGGGCGCCGAGATCTACGCCTGGAATGCGGTGCTCGAACAGACCGTGCTGAAGCCGGGCGAACGCGCGGTTTTCAAGTCGCGGCTGGCCTCGCCACCGCCCGAAGGCCGCAATATTGATGTACGCTTCTTTAACAAGCGGGATCTGACCGGCGGCCACGCCTGAACGGCGCCGGGCGTCCCGCGTAACTGAGCTTTACCGATGCCTCGCGTGCTGATCGCCGATGACGAAGATTCGATGCGCTTGCTGGTGGCGCGCGCGATCGCCATGGACGGCCATGACACCGTCACCGCCGAGGACGGCGCCGAGGCGCTCGACATCCTGACCCGCGAGCGCGGCGGGTTCGACCTGCTTTTGACCGATATCCAGATGCCGGTGATGGACGGTATCGCGCTGGCGCTGGCGGCGGCGCGCGACTTTCCGGACCTGAAGATTCTATTGATGACCGGCTTCGCCGATCAGCGCGAACGCGCTTCCGGCCTCAATGCCATTGTGCACGACGTGGTGACGAAGCCGTTTTCGGTGGCCGATATCCGCACGGCCGTGGCGGATGCGCTGGCGGCAAGGAAGGGGTAGGTCTTCTTACCTCTCCCGCTTGCGGGGGAGGTCGACGCGCGTGAGCGCGGCGGGTGGGGGAATTCTATCGGCTGGCGGCGGTGTGTGCAGAGACACCCCCACCCCAACCCTCCCCCGCAAGCGGGAGAGGGGGGTTCAGAGCCCTCAATAATCCTTCAGCAGCCGCTCGATGTAATCGAGTTCGATCTGCGGGCGGGCCGGGTCGGCGAGACGGCGGCGCAGTTCTTCGAGAATCCGGCGCACTCGCTGCACGTCGATTTCGCCGGGGATCTTCACCGAATAATCGTCGCTGAACTCGTTGTGGCGCATCGGCCGTCCGAGCGGATCGGTGCCGTTCTGCGCGCCCTGCTGGCGACCCTTGGCGTTGCCCGGGCCGTCGCCGGGCTGGTCGCCCTCGCCTTGCTGCATCGCTTCGGCGAGCGACTGGGCGCCCTTGCGCAGCGCTTCCAGCGCGCGGCCTTGCGAATCCACCGCACCGTCGGCATTGCCCTCGCCGAGCCGGCCACCGGCGTCGCCCATCGCGGAATCGGCCTGATCGAGCCCATCCTCGCCGTCACCCTGGTCGCCGCCTTGCTGGCCCTGCTGCCCCTGTTCGCCGCGCTGGCCCTTCTCGCCGCGCTGGCCCTGTCCCATGCCGCGCTTGGCCAGTTCTTCCTGCAGTTTCTTCAGCCGGTCGCGCAGGCCCTGCTGGTCCTGCTGCAGGTCGCCCATGCTCTGGTCGCCCTGCTTGCCGCGCATGCGGTCGCGCCGCGAATCCTGGCCCTGCTTGAAGGTCTTGTCGCGCAATTGTTGCTGCTTGCGGATCATGTCGCCGAGTTCGTTCAGCGCCTGCTCCATGTCGCCGTCGCCGGACTGGCCGGGCTGCGCCATCTGCAGGTTTTCCAGCATCTGCTGCAGCTGTTCCAATAGCTGCTTGGCGGCGTCCTTGTCGCCGGAGCGCGACATCCGCTCCAGCCGGTCGAGCATGCTCTTGAGATCCTGCTGGCTCAGCATCTTGGTATTGGGATCGAGCGGGCGCGCCAGCTGCTGCGGGTTGTTGCGCATCTGCTCGGCAAGCTGGCGCAGGAAGTTATCCAGCGCGGCACGCAGATTGTCGGTAAGCTTCTTGATCTCCTCGTCGCTGGCGCCGCGCTCCAGCGCCTGCTTCAGCGCCTCCTGCGCCGCGCGAAGCGCCTTGTCGACATCGCTGATGTTGCCGTCCTCGATGGTGACGGCGAGTGCCCAGATGCTCGCGACCACGTCGCGCAAGGCGGCATCGGTGCGCGCGGCTTCCAGCTGCCGGATCACACTGTGGAGGCCGAGGTAATGGCCGGTCTCCGGCGTGAACACCTCCGGCGCGATCATCAGCGCGTCGAGCGCCGTATAGACCTGCGAATTCTGGTTGGCGTCGAGTGCGAGAATCCGGCGCTGCTCGATCAAGGCGCGCGCCAGCGGCTTCGTGAAGAGACGCTCGGGCAAACGCATGCTGAACGGTTCGCTCCTGCCCTCGTTGCCGGCCTCGTCCTTGGCCGTCAGCGTCAGCGTGACGTCGGCGCCGGCATAGGGGTCTTCGCTGAGATCCTTGACGCTCTGGCCGACGCCGTTGCGGGTGCGCGCATTCGGCAGCACCAGCGGAAACGACGGCGCCTCGAACAGCGGCCGCGGCTCGGCCGCGTTGTTATCCTTGCCCGCTTCCCTGGCCGCTTCCTTGGCAACCGGTCTACCGGATTCCATGGCCTCGCTGCGGCGGGCGGCGAACTGGGCGCGGGCTTCGGTGACGCCGTAATCGTCCTCGAGCTTGTAGGACATCTGCAGCGAACCGCGGGCCTGACGCTCTGGATCCTTGACCAGCGAAATCGTCGGCGGCTTGTCCGGGGTCGCGGCGAATTTCCACAGCGGCTGACCGGCCGGCGCCCGGACATGCGCGGTGCCGTCGCTGGCGACCTTGAAATGCCGTTCGTTGGTGCCCTGGGGGGCAGCTTCGCCCGGCGCGATCTCGGTGACGCCGCCGCCGACCACGACGTCGATGGTGCCGCCGCTGGAGCGCACCAACAGCGTGCTGCCCGCAGGAACCGACAACGGCCCGCTGTCGGGCGCGCCGGCGTCCTTGTTGGCGGCGGAAAGAATGATCGGTGGCTTGCCGGTATAGAGCGGCGGCGTCACCCAGGCATCGACCCGGACATTGGCCGGCGCCAGCACGCCGTTCCAGTCGAACGCCGCGGCGACCCGCATCGAACGCTCGTCGCCGGCGGCGACATAGGCGGCGGCGATCATCACCATGACCAGTGCGCGCAGCGCCCAGGGATCGTGGATCGGCAATCGCGGCGAAGGCAGTCCGGCGCGGATGCGTTTGATCGAGGCCAGCGTGCGCTCGCGCTGCTCGCGCCACAGCGCCTGCGCGATCGGATCCTTGCTGGCGAGCGTATCGGTCAGCGCGGTCGCCGGGCGATGGCGGATGCCGGTGCCGCGATCGAGCCGGCCAAGCGCGTCTTCGCGGGAGGGCCAGCGAAAACGAATCAGCGGATACAGCGCCCCGAGCGCCAAAAGCGCGAACAAAGCGATGCCGACGGCCCGCGCCAGGAACGGCAGCGCCAGCCACAGCCCGGCCCACGACACCACCAGAAACAGTCCGACCACGCTCAAAAGCCGGGCGAGACCCGGCCAGGCACGCTCCCAAGCGATCGCATATTTGGCCCGTTGCAGGGCCTGCGTCAGCTGGAGCCGCGCAACAGCATCCGGCTCGCGCGCGGGCTGGGAGGGGTCAGGTGTGACGCCGTTCAATAAACTCTCCGGGTTACCGACAAATCAGCCTAGCACGGCGGCGGCAATGAGGCACCCGCTTCCGGCGGGTTCCCACACCCGGAAATACGCATAACACGAAGGCGTGACTGCGGCGCTCTGACCCCGTAACGTCCGCCGCGAACCGTAAAATTACGAGGGAACGTCAAGGACACGAAGACCAACGAAAAGGCCTCGACAAGGCCTCAGCGGCTTTGCTCCTCATGGTGAGGTGGCGCGCCAGCGCCGTCTCCGGACGATGCCAGGCATCGCCGGGCGAACCATGAGGCCGAGATCACCACATCGATCCATCCTTCGAGACGGCCGCGATGCGGCCTCCTCAGGATGAGGACCGTCTCCAAACAACAAGGAAGAAACCACTATGGAAATCGGATTCATCGGCCTCGGAAAAATGGGTTTTCCGATGGCGCGGCGCCTGATCGAGGCCAAGCACCAGCTCACCGTGTTCGACACCCGCAAGGAAGTGCTCGACAAGCTGGTGGCGCTCGGCGCGCAGGCGGCCTCTTCGCCCAAGGATATTGCCGACCGTTGCGAGACCGTGATGGCGAGCCTGCCGTCGCTGCAGGCCTCGCTCGAGGTCGCGACCGGCTCAGGCGGCGTAATCGAAGGCAAGCGGGTCAAGCGTTTCATAGATCTCTCCACCGTCGGCTCGCACATGGCGGTGAAAATTCAGGGCTTGCTGGCGAAGAAGAACATCGTGCAGCTCGACAGCCCGGTCAGCGGCGGTGTCGGCGGCGCCGAAAAGGGCACGCTGGCGGTGATGGTGTCCGGCCCGCGCGCCGATTTCGACACGGCAAAGCCGGCGTTGGACGTCATCGGCAAAGTGTTCTTCATCGGCGAAAAGCCCGGCTCGGCGCAGACCATGAAGCTCGCCAACAACTTCCTGTCGGCGACCGCTGTTGTCGCGACCTCGGAAGCCGTGGTGATGGGCGTCAAGGCGGGGCTCGATCCCACGGTCATGATCGACGTCATCAACTCCGGCTCGGGCCTCAATACGGCGAGCCGCGACAAGTTTCCGCGCGCGATACTGCCACGGACGTTCGATTTCGGCTTCGCCACCGGTCTGATGGTGAAGGACGTCCGGCTCGCGCTGGAGGAAATGAAATCGATGGGCCTGTCGATGGAAGTCGCCGAAGCGGTCGGCCGGCTCTGGGAAGTCATTATCAGGGATCAGGGCCCGGACAGCGATTTCACCGAGGCGATCAAGCCGATCGAAAAAGCGGCGGGAGTGATCGTGGGCGGCGCCAAGGGTGCTCACGCGGCGAAGTGACCTCGTGGTCCCGGTCTCGTGCGCGCTTGCGCACGGGAGCCGGGGCCATACTCCGCAACTGTGGAGAAAAACTTGGCGTTCGCGATCAAAGCCGAGGTTGCAGACCCGAAGGCGAAGATGTTCGTCTTCATCGGGCAAAAGACCATGTACGGGGGCAAGCTGATTGCTGAAGGCGACACCGTGTACGTGTTCGCGAGCGAGAACGAGGGTGGGCAAGGCCTCGTCGCCCGAGGCGTCGTCACTTCCGCCGAAGCGATCGCGAAGAAGCGCGGCATCGTCCGGCAAACACCGCGCGTGAGCATCACCGTCAGACGTACCGCGCTCGCGAAGCGACCGCTGGGGCGAAGCGAACTGAAACACTTCAGCGAATGGAAAGACGGACAACCGGAGACCGAACTCAATTTCAAATTCTATCGACAAGCCACCAACAAGATCGCCGGCATCTCGGACAAGGCGGCGGCGTTCCTCGGTAAATTCTTCTAGCGATACGTAGGATGGGTGGAGCGCAGCGATACCCATCCTACCTGATCACAGCCAGGGCGCGGGCTTGTCCATCGCGATCAAGTCTTCCACCTCGATACGCGGTCGCACCACGGCGTATTGATCGTCCTTGACCAGCACTTCCGGGATCAGCGCGCGGGTGTTGTAGAAGCCGGACTGCACCGCGCCGTAGGCGCCGGCGGTCATGATCGCGATCAGATCGCCGGCCTTTGGCTCCGGCATGTTGCGGTCGAGCGCGAGATAGTCGCCGGTCTCGCAGACCGGGCCGACGACATCGGCCATGATCATGCGCGCGCCCTTGATCGCCTCACGGACCGGCAGGATGTCGTGATGGGCTTCGTACAGCGTCGGGCGGATCAGGTCGTTCATCGCGGCGTCGATGATGACGAAATTCTTGGCCTCGCCGGGCTTCACATAGATCACGCGGGCAACGAGAATGCCGGCATTGCCGACGATCATCCGGCCGGGCTCGAACATCAGCGTGCAGCCGAGATTATGCGTCACCCGCTTGACCATCGCGGCGTACGCCGACGGCAGCGGCGGGGCTTCGCGGTCCATGTGATAGGGAATGCCGAGCCCGCCGCCGAAATCGATATGATCGATGGTGTGGCCGTCGGCGCGCAGCGTGTTCACGAAATCGGAAAGAATCCGGAACGCGGTTTCCATCTTGCTCAAATCGGTGATCTGGCTGCCGATATGCATGTCGGTGCCGGTCACCTTGATGCCCGGCAGTTTTGCGGCACGGGCATAGACCGCGCGCGCGCGGGCAATGGGAACGCCGAACTTGTTTTCGGATTTTCCAGTGGCGATCTTGGCGTGGGTGCCGGCATCGACATCGGGATTGACCCGCACCGAAATCCGCGCGGTCTTGCCGGTCTCGACCGCGAGCTTCGACAGTAGTTCGAGTTCGGGCTCGGACTCGACGTTGATGCAGAGGATGTCGTGCGCCAGCGCGGCGCGCAGCTCAAGCTCGGTCTTGCCGACGCCGGAAAACAGGATCTTGCTTGCGGGAATGCCGGCCGCCAGTGCGCGCTTCAACTCGCCGCCCGACACCACGTCGGCGCCGGCGCCGAGTTTCGCCAGCGTGCGCAGCACCGACTGGTTGGAATTGGCCTTCATGGCGTAGCAGACCAGCGTCTTCTCGCCGGCAAAGGCTTCGGTGAAAACCCGGTAGTGGCGCTCCAGCGTCGCCGTCGAATAGCAGTAGAACGGCGTGCCCACGGCATCCGCGAGTTCGGAAAGATTGACCGCCTCGGCGTGCAGCACGCCGTTGCGATAGTCGAAGTGATTCATGGCTGGTGTTCCGTCGCGAGTTAGACTCGCGGATAAACCGTGGCGAAAATCAAATCAACCGCGCTGGCTCAGTTGCCCAGCAGCGGATCGAGAACGAACGGTTTCTTGCGCCCCTTGGACGCCACAGGCGCCGCTTCCGACCCATAGGTCGAGTTGAAAACGCCGGGCTGTGCGGCGCGCTCGGTCTCGGTATCCGCGGTCGCGGGCGCCGCCGACAGCGCCGGGGCGTTCGGCGGCAGATCGAGGCCGGCCTTGCGTCCGCAGCCGCCGAGTGCGAGCGCGGTCACGCTCAGCAGGATGATGGCCCATCCCGACGATGACGGACGATAGTTACTGATCACGACAAAATCCCCAATGCGCGCCGCACCATACAAAGATTGCCTCAGTCTGGCGAGTGCCGAAGGCCCATCAACAACCGTGAAATTGCAGCGAAATTTTTGCCTCAGCCCAATTTTCGCTCTTTTTCGAGCCGCTTCAGCCATGCTTTGGCCTGCGCCGTCACGTTCTTCGGCGCGGTGCCGCCATAGCTGGTGCGGCTCTTGACCGAGGCGTCCACGCTGAGCACGCGCAGGGCTTCTGCCGTAATCTTCGGTTCGACCTCCTGCATCGCCTTCAGCGGCAGTTCGTGCAGCGCCACGCCCTGCTTTGACGCCAGGCCCACAATTCTTCCGGTGACGTGGTGGGCGTCGCGGAACGGCATTTTCAGCGTCCGCACCAGCCAGTCGGCCAGATCGGTCGCGGTGGCGTAGCCCTCGCCCGCGGCAGACTTCATCCGCGCCTCGTCCGGCACGAGGTCGAGGACCATGCCGGTCATCGCCCGGATTGCCAGCGACAGCGCGGAAAACGCTTCCATCGCGCCCTGCTTGTCCTCCTGCATGTCCTTTTGATAGGCGAGCGGCAGCCCCTTCATCACGATCAAAAGCCCGGTCAGCGCGCCGATCACCCGGCCGGTCTTGGCGCGCACCAGTTCGGCGGCGTCCGGGTTGCGCTTCTGCGGCATGATCGAGGAGCCGGTGGTGAACTTGTCGGAGAGCCGCACCAGGCCCACCAGCGGCGAGGTCCAGATCACGATCTCCTCGGCGAAGCGTGACATGTGCACGGCCGCGATCGAGGCCGCCGACAGGGTTTCGAGCACAAAATCGCGGTCCGATACCGCGTCGAGCGAATTGGCCATCGGCCGGTCGAAGCCGAGTGCTTTCGCGGTTGCCGTCCGGTCGATCGGAAACGAGGTTCCGGCCAGCGCCGCCGCGCCCAGCGGCGATTCATTGAGGCGCTTGCGGGCGTCGGCAAAGCGGCCACGGTCGCGCGCGGCCATCTCGACATAGGCCAGCAGATGATGGCCGAAGGTGACGGGCTGCGCCGTCTGCAAATGGGTGAAACCCGGCATCACCGTGCCGGCATGTTCCAGCGCCCGTGCTACCAGCGCGTGCTGGAACGCGGCCAGTGCCGCGTCGGTCTCATCGATGGTGTCGCGCACGAACAGCCGGAAATCGGTCGCGACCTGGTCGTTGCGCGAACGCGCGGTGTGCAGCCGTCCGGCGGCGGGGCCGATCAGGTCGGTCAGCCGGCTCTCGACATTCATGTGAATGTCCTCGAGCGCACGCTTGAAATCGAACGACCCGCCGTCGATTTCTGACAAAATCGTGTCTAGACCCTTGCCGATATTTTTCGCATCACTCGCGGTGATAATGCCTTGCGCGGACAGCATCGCGGCGTGGGCCTTGGACGCGGCGATGTCCTGGGCATAGAGGTGCCGGTCAACGTCGATCGAGACGTTGATTTCCTCCATGATCGCGTCGGGACGCTCGGTGAACCGGCCGCCCCACATCTTGTTGCTCATGACTTCTCAAGCCCTGTCATTTAAAGCAGCCCTGCTATTTATCGTCGAGATCAGCGAAACGCCGCGGCGGCCTCGGACGTAATATCAGCACTGCATAGCCGTATCTGACACAGGATGACAAACGATATGCCCGAAATGCCCACCCCTCGCCCGGCCGTCACGCGCCGGATCCCGCTCGCCGTCGGCGCGGTCGTGGTCGGGGCACTGATCGGCTTTGCCGCCGTTTACGGCTTCGGCGCCTTCAGGCGCGGCCCGGCCGGCGATTCCGCCTGCAACGGGGCGGTCGCGACCGCCCGCAAAATCGCGCCGCTGGCGCAGGGCGAGGTGGCGGCGCTGACCATGGCGACCAGCCCGCTGCGGCTGCCCGACCTCGCTTTTGAGGATGCCGACGGCAAGCCCAGAAAACTCTCGGACTGGCGCGGCAAGACGGTGCTGGTGAACCTGTGGGCGACCTGGTGCGTGCCCTGTCGCAAGGAAATGCCGGCGCTGGACAGTCTGCAGACCAAACTGGGGGGCAAGGATTTCGAGGTGATCGCCATCAACATCGACACCCGCGACGCCGAAAAGCCGAAAAACTTCCTGAAGGACGGCAATCTGACCAGGCTCAGCTATTTCATCGACCAGAAAGCTAAGGTTTTTCAGGATCTTAAGAACATAGGCAAGGCGCTGGGGATGCCGACCTCGGTGCTGGTGGACGGCCAGGGCTGCGAGATCGCCAATATCGCAGGGCCTGCCGAATGGGCCAGCGACGACGCCGTCAAGCTGATCAAGGCCGCGATGCAGCCGGTGGCGGCAGGATTTTAAGCGGTAATATTGAGGTTGCCGCCAACGCCGGCGCCGAGATTGGCCGTGGAGGGCGAGGCCTGGCCACCCAGCAGGGTCTGGACCGCGAATTTCTCGGCATCGTTGTTGGATTTAATGATCGAGGTCGCAACCTGCATCTGGGTATTCCCAGCCTGCATGGCGAGCACGCTCGAGACCATAGCCATCATGTCCATACGCAGAAACTCCTCAACGCGCGGGGAGCCTAACCGACGGTGGTTAACGAATTCTGGAGGTGGAAGTCCGTAGGGTGGGTGGAGCGCAGCGATACCCACCGTCACGCGAGCGGTATCGCTTCGCTCCACCCATCCTACGACACCGAGACTTAGGAGATCAGCGCGTCGGAACCGGCTTGTCGCCGCGGTAGTCGTAGAAGCCGCGCTGCGACTTGCGGCCGAGCCAGCCGGCCTCGACATATTTCACCAGCAGCGGGCACGGGCGATATTTTGAATCCGCCAGCCCCTCATGCAGCACCTGCATGATCGACAGGCAGGTATCGAGCCCGATGAAATCGGCCAGTTCCAGCGGCCCCATCGGATGGTGCGCGCCGAGCTTCATCGCCGCATCGATCGCCTCGACGTTGCCGACGCCCTCATAGAGCGTGTAGATCGCCTCGTTGATCATCGGCAGCAGGATGCGGTTGACGATGAAGGCCGGAAAATCCTCGGACACCGCGATCTGCTTGCCGAGCCTGGCGACGAACGCCTTGGCGGCGTCGAAGGTCGCGTCATCGGTAGCGATGCCGCGGATCAGTTCGACCAGTTCCATCAACGGCACCGGATTCATGAAATGAATGCCGATGAAACGCTCGGGACGGTCTGTCGAGGCGGCGAGCCGCGTGATCGAGATCGACGACGAGTTGGAGGCGACGATCGCTTCCGGCTTCAGCACGGCGCAGAGGTCGTGGAAGATCTTGCGCTTGATTTCTTCCTTCTCGACCGCGGTCTCGATCACCAGATCGCAATCCGCCAGGCCGTCGAGGGTGTCCGCGGAGGCGATCAGGTCCAGCGCCTGCTTGCGCGCGTCCTCGGTAATTATCTTCTTCGAGACCTGGCGCGACAGGTTGCCGTTGATGGTCGCCATCGCCGATTTCAGCCGCTCGGTGGACAGATCGTTCAGCACCACCTGGTAACCGGCAAGCGCCGCCACATGCGCAATGCCGTTGCCCATCTGGCCCGAGCCGATCACGCCGACCTTCTTGATTGTCACCGCCATCTTGTCATCCACCGGAACGGCGCGTTCATCGCGCCTGTTCATCTCTGAACCCGGATTCTGAAGTTATCAGAACCGAGGTCTCAGTCCCACAATTGGCAAGTTTTCTTCACGCGAAGTCGGTATCCGCTTCGCTTGAAAACGCCTTCTCTTGCGCATGATCCGTATCGGAAAACCGGTACCCACGTTCCGGATCATGCTCTCAAACTACCGGCCGGACGTTGAACATCCGGCCGCTGTCGTTGACTATTTACCGAGCTTGCCGAGTTCTTCGGTCAGTTCGGGAACCGCCTGATAGAGGTCCGCGACGAGGCCGTAATCGGCAACCTGGAAAATCGGCGCGTCCTCATCCTTGTTGATCGCGACGATCACCTTGGAATCCTTCATGCCGGCCAGATGCTGGATCGCGCCGGAGATACCGATTGCGATATATAGTTCGGGGGCCACCACCTTGCCGGTCTGGCCGACCTGCCAGTCGTTCGGCGCATAGCCGGCATCGACCGCGGCGCGCGAGGCGCCGACACCGGCGCCGAGCTTGTCGGCGAGCGGCTCGATATATTTGGCGAAGTTCTCGCGGCTCTGCATCGCGCGGCCGCCGGAGACGATAATCCTGGCCGAAGTCAGTTCGGGACGATCGCTTTTGGCGACTTCCTCGCCGACAAAGCTCGACAGGCCGGGATCCGCCGCCGCCGCGGCGTTCTCCACTGTCGCGCTACCGCCGTCGCCGGCCGCTGCAAAGGTCGAGGTCCGCACCGTGATGACCTTCTTGGCGTCCTTGGACTTCACGGTCTGGATCGCGTTACCGGCATAGATCGGCCGCTCGAAGGTGTCGGGCGCAACCACCTTGATGATTTCCGAGACCTGCATGACGTCGAGCAGGGCTGCGACGCGCGGCATCACGTTCTTGAAGCGCGAGGTCGCGGGCGCGACAAAGGCGTCGTAGCCCGGCGCCAGCGCCACGATCAGCGCGGCCAGCGGCTCGGCGAGATCGTGAGCGTAGGCCTCGCCTTCGGCGACCAGGACCTTGGTGACGCCAGCAAGCTTCGCGGCAGCCTCGGCCGCGGCCTTGGTGCCTTGGCCGCCACCGGCGACCAGCACGTGAACCTCGGAACCCAGCTGGGTGGCCGCGGTCAGCGCCTTGTTGGTGGAGTCCTTGAGGACCTCGTGTTCGTGTTCGGCAATCAACAGCGTGGCCATCAGAGAACCCCGGCTTCCGTCTTGAGCTTCGAAATCAGTTCGGCGACGTCCTTGACCTTGACGCCTCCCTTGCGGCCGGGCGGTTCCGTGGTCTTGATCACTTCGAGATGCGGCGTGAGATCGACGCCGTAATCGGACGCACTCTTGTCGTCGATCGGCTTCTTCTTCGCCTTCATGATGTTGGGCAGCGAGGCATAGCGCGGCTCGTTCAATC
>JAIEPP010000192.1 GCA_019748335.1 Xanthobacteraceae bacterium | reverse complement strand
TCCCACGCGACCGAATTGTCATCGCGGGTCTTGCGGCCAAGCGCCGATACGGCAATCGTCGTGACGATCGTCAGCACACTACCGCCCGCAAGAATGCCCAATATGACGCCCTCGCCCATGTCCGGAAATAGCACCGAAGCCGTCAAAATGACGGACAGCATCACCAGCACGGCGACCACAGCGCCGGTAAAAAGATTCAATATCCGCGAATTCACCCAGGGCCCGAGTACCGCCTTGTCATTGCAAAGCAACAGCAGGAATACCGTCGCACTTGGCAGCAGCACGCCCGCGAGAGTCTGGACAGCATTCGTCAGGAGACCGAGTGGCGTACCCGGCGTCAGCACAAGGACCGCGGCTACAAGGATCAGGCAAAAATAGATGCCATAGAAACCTTTCGCTTCCCCGGGCTTGCGGTGCAGGGAATGCCGAATGGAAAGGACATCACCGATGGCATAGGCCGTGGACAGTGATACGGCTGCGGCACCAATGATGCTTGCATCGAGCAATGCCAGGGCGAAAAGAGTGGCCGGGAGCCTGCCCGCATATTTCTCCAGTCCCGCCATCGTTCCAAGCGCGTCAGTGTAGTTCCCGAACTCGGGTTGTCCGGCATAGATCGCGGCACAGAAACCCATCATCGCGACGGCCCCGAGGATCACGAGCACAATGCCGAGCCAGAGATCCCACCTTTCGTAGGGGATAAAGCGGGGCGTGATTCGCTTGTCGACGATGTAGCTCTGCTGGAAAAACAGCTGCCATGGCGCCACCGTCGTTCCGACAATGGCAATGATCAGCAGCATGACTTCGCTCAGCTTCGCGCCCTCGGGCATCGTCGGGACGATAAAACCCCTGGCCATTTGCTCGACTGGCGGATGTATCATGAGGATGATCGGGACAAGCAGCAGGCTGCCAAAGACCAGCACGATCGCGAATCTCTCAAAACGACGGAAGTTGCCGGTACTGACCGCGGCCATGACGATGGCCGCAGAGGCCAGCACCCCCCAGAACTGGGACAATCCGAGATAGCTGAGTGCAAGGCTGATCCCGATGAACTCCGTCACGATCGTCAGCGCATTGAGCAGAAACAGATCGATAACGGAAAAGGCGCCCCAAAACCTGCCGAAACGCTCAAAGATCAGGCGTGCGTGTCCAACGCCCGTTACCGCACCGAGCCGCACCACCATTTCCTGGTTCACGTAGAGCACCGGGATCAGCAGCATCAGCGTCCACATTAGCGTGGTGCCGTAGTTCTGGCCGGCCTGGGTGTAGGTGCCGAATGCTCCGGCGTCATTGTCCCCGACCATCACGATCAATCCGGGTCCGATGATCGCAATGAGCGTCTTCCACCGGGCAAAAAGTCCGACGCGCGGACCATGGTCGTGCTGCAGAATGGTGCCAAGGGCCCCACGGATATCGCCGACATGCGCGTCGTCAAGCACAGCCGATCGGATCATTTCTGGCTCAAATTCACTCATGTCGTTCATGGCCTATTCCTAAAGCGCGTTTGAAGTTCCTGTTGCCCAGCTCAAGGGATCAGGACTTCGTTGAGCCACTTAGGCGAATGCTTGAGACACGTAGTTCGGACCGGTTCTCAACAGACCGGCCCCAGCAGGCTTCCCATGGACCATCTTTTATGCGCCCTCTTGCGCTAACAAACGGTGAGCCACGGACAGCTTCGCCTCGACTTTTGGGCAACCCGTCTCTGACACGGTCGGCGGGCACCTCTTCAAGGTCCACTACTTCCCAACGACATTCGAGACGGCCATCGCGATCGTTTAGATACCAATGACAGGCGAGCGCCGGCGGTGGAGACCGGCGCTCGCCTGCCGGGCGGCGACGACCCGGCAGGTTGTCATTGGAATGCATGGCCTCGACCCACGGCGCCGCGACACGCTGTGGTTCAAAAGGCCGGAATTCTGCGAGTCTTGTGAACATCGCTCACTTCCTTTTCCGCTATGCGCGGCAGGCCAGTGAGCGAGAGGCGATCAGCTAGGTGCGATCACCGGACCTCACGCGGCCAACGCCTGCGCGATTATGAATGTCCTGCGGCAGAGGGATCCCGATCGGTCTGATCGGATTGACGCTGCCAAAGATGGTACTGCCCATGTGCTTTTCGTCTGGAGTGACAGGCTTGCCGTGAACGGAATATTCCCAGCAATATTTGGCACCTACGCCTGACCTATCATCATGTCAAGCTAATTGTCCTATCCTCCAGCCAGGATGGCTGGTATCCTGCCGGCAGGATAGGAGATCCTTATGCCGGACCATCCCCACGTCGCGATTGCGCGCCGCTTAAAGCGCGCGCTTGGCCACTTGCAAACGATTATTGAAATGGTCGAGCAAGACCGCCCGTGTCTGGAGATCGCTCAACAGCTTCAGGCCGTCGAGGGCGCCATTGAAAACGCCAAGAAGGCGCTGATTCTGGATCACCTGGGGCATAGCCTTGACCGATCCCTCATCAGCAGCGGATCGAAGGGGAAGACCGCAATTCGGGACTTCAAGCTGATCGCCAAATACCTGTAGAAACTGGGGCACAGATGCATCGGCGACATCGCGGCTCCGATAAGCGTTTTGCTGGACTCAGCTTTTTCGGGACGCGCGAGTAGAGGCCGATATTTGCAGGAATTGGGAAAAAGCTTTCAGGGTAGCGTCTGAAACGTGATGCTCAATGCCTTCGGCGTCGGCTTCGGCAATTTCGGTGGGAACACCTAGCGCGACGAGCAGGTTAACGACGAGCCTGTGACGAGTCCGCATCCGTTCGGCCAGCGCATGACCGGTCTCGGTAAGAAATACGCCGCGATATGGGAGCCCAGTTGCCAGCCCCTCGCGCTTTAAGCGAGTGATCGTTTTGATAGCGGTCGCATGGGAGACGCCTAAACGGCGCGCGACATCGGTGGGCCGGGCCTCCCCACCCGTCGCCAGCAGATCAGAAATGAGCTCGACGTAGTCCTCCAGCAGAGCTCGAGATTGCGCAGTGCGGGTCTTTCCAAATCGACGTGCCTGGGTCAGTTCGGGCGGAAGCTCCGCGGCCGTCCGCTTATCCTTTGTGTTGCGCGACATCGAGCCCCTCAAATTACAGGAAAATCATCGTGCGCCGAACCGGCAACGTTTGCAACCTTCAAATCAGTGTGTAGCCTCGGATACACTATGTACATTGACACTCCAGCATTTCGGCTTAGCTTGTAATGTAGCCTTGTCTACAATTTGGTGTGTATTTTTTATGCCCCCGACTATTTCCGATACCGTTCCCGATAAGGGGTCAATAACCGAACGGAACGTCGCCGCGGCCCGCCGGGTGCTGGCGGGTCATCGCACTGGCGCAGCTGCATATCTGACGTTCGCCGGTCCAGCCGTGATCGCCTCCATCGCCTACATCGACCCTGGGAATTTCGCGACGAACATTCAGGCGGGGGCAAAGTACGGGTACGGGCTGCTCTGGGTGGTATTGCTGGCCAATTTGATTGCAATGCTGTTCCAGGCCCTTTCTGCCAAGCTTGGCATCGTCACTGGACGAAACTTGGCGGAGTTGTGCCGCGAGCACTTTCCAGATCCAGTTGTCTGGGCGATGTGGGCCGTCAGCGAGGTCGCGGCTATGGCGACCGACCTTGCCGAGTTTCTCGGAGGAGCTATTGGGCTCTCGCTATTGTTTCACATGCCGCTCCTTGCCGGGATGGTTGTGACGGGTGCCGCCACCTACTTCATATTGATGTTCGAAGGTTTTGGCTTCCGGCCGCTCGAGTTGATCATCGGCAGCATGGTCGGCCTCATCGGTTTTTGTTACCTCGTTGAGATGTTCATTGCTCCGGTCGATTGGGCTTCGGTAGTAATGCATACGGTCGTGCCGCAGATAGCCGATAACGAGGCATTATTGCTGGCCGTTGGTATGATTGGCGCGACGGTCATGCCGCACGCCATCTATCTTCATTCCGGCTTGACGCAGACTCGCACCCCCGTCCGCGACATGAACGAGCGGCGAAAAGTGCTCCGATTCTCGAATCTTGAGGTTATCGTTGCACTCGCGTTTGCCGGCCTCGTAAACATGGCGATGGTAATCATGGCATCGAGCGCTTTTCACGCAGGCCACCGTGATGTGGCGGAGATCGAGACCGCTTACTACAGCTTGGCGCCTTTGCTCGGCGCCGGCGCGGCAAGCGTATTCCTGCTGTCACTTATAGTATCGGGGCTGTCGAGTTCGACAGTCGGCACGATGGCCGGTCAAATGATAATGCAAGGCTTCGTTAGCTTCCAAATCCCGGTCTGGATCAGAAGGCTTGTGACAATGCTGCCAGCATTCGTCGTGGTCGCACTTGGTGCAAATCCGACGCGCGCTCTCGTCATTAGTCAGGTTGTGCTTAGCTTTGCTCTACCGCTTCCTATGATATCGCTCCTGATGTTTACCCGGCGAACCGACATCATGGGCCAGTTCGTCAATAGCCGTTTATTGCAGACCGCTGCGTTGCTTGGGACTGCGCTGGTGGTGGTGCTCAACATCTTCCTGATCCTGCAGACGCTTGAAGTGCCCATTCCAGGAATGTGACCAGATGAAGCAAGAGCTGGGGCGAGAGCCCGTCATTGATACCGATGTTCTAAGCTTTTGATCCACCGAAGAGCTCTGAATTTGAGCTGCAGATAGGCTACATTCGAGACTGGATATCCCGGAGCATGCAGTGATCGACCGCTTGAACCGCCGCCAGTTGTCCCGCGTCATGATGAAGGCTGTTCTAATCATGCTCGTCATGTTTGGCATTTTGTTATTGGGAATGCATTTTCTGTCCACCACGCCCTAACGTCTGCTCACGACGACGTTCCAGAATGAAAGAGGGCGCTAGCTAAGGGGAAGTGCCTTACCTGATATCAGCCGGGCCACGGCAACCATGTGTTTGGAGATCGCGGACACGACCCTTACCGCAGCCGCCAACAAGATCGCTTGCAGACACGTTGGGCAAAGTGATGGTTGGCAGCGGAGGTGAAAGACCGGCAGTCACCACCTTCGGAAACGCCGGCTTGGTCTGAAAGGACCCCGCCGCTTGGCAATTTGTCCAAGTGGGGACCGTAAGCGCTATTACCAATATCAGGAAGCGGATGCGGCACATTGCAGTTCCAGCAAACCAACTGAGCCAATTTGCGATCCAATCGCAATTAGTGAGAAGCTTCTTTGATCTAGATCAATGACATCTCAAAATAGTGCGAGAACCAAAGTTGCGGGATTCGTTAGGTGAATTCGATTTCGTTCAGTGAGCGGTCGCCGATCGGCTTTTCCTTCGCGAGCAAGCTTGCCAGAGCGAACCGTTTCTTACCGATCATTCCGCTTCTCGTCGGCTTTCTGGTGATCTACCTCTGTGTGATATCTACGGCGAATATCGGATAAATCCACAATCGGCTTGGGATAGGACATATCCAGTTCCTCCATCGCATCGATGATGATCTGCGAAACCACCAAATTGCGAAACCACTTGTGATTTGCGGGTATCACGAACCAGGGCGCATGCTTGCTGCTCGTCTCACTGATAGCGTCTTCGTAGGCTATCATATATGCGTCCCAGTAAGCTCGTTCGGTATAATCAGACTCGCTGATCTTCCAATTGTGGTGCGGATCGTCCAGGCGCTGCGCAAACCGGGTAAGTTGTTCCTCTTTGCTAATATGAAGAAAGAATTTCAGAATGCGCGTACCGTTGTCAGCAAGTCCCTCCTCAAAATCACGAATGCGCAGATAGCGGGCCTCCCAAGCGGGCTTGTCGATCATTTTATGCACCCGCGGTACCAAAACATCTTCGTAGTGTGAGCGATTGAAGATTGCGATCTCACCTCTTGCCGGAGTGTGGGGGTGGACGCGCCAAAGAAAATCGTGGGCCGCCTCTTCCATCGTTGGCCGCTGGAAGCCAGTAACTCGCGCACCTTGCGGATTGAGAACGGATAGAACGTGATTGACCACTCCGTCTTTGCCCCCTGCGTCCATAGCCTGCAGAACGATCAGAATGGACCGTTTCTTCTCCGCGTACAGTAGCGACTGCAGTTTCGCCAGTTGACTGCGGTAGTGCTCGATCTCGTCCTTCGCGGCCAGGTCGGACTCGTGATGCCCCTTGCCGGCAGGGTCGACGCTTCTCAACATAAGACGTTCCCTATGTTTTATGATGAAAGTCTCGCGATAGCGCATCTGAGGAGCTCGGATGGGCGGTACGGGTTGGCGGTCGACTCTAGCTCTTAATCAGGATGGGATCTCGGCATCGTTCGGCACGATATGCATCGGTTCACCCAGCATTTGAGGGACAAGCTCCGATTCTTATTCACAGATTGGCTTATGAGTTCCCGGCCCAAAGGCCGCCCGTTGCGATCGCCGCTGCGAAACCCACGATTGCGAGGACGACGAGTGCCGCGGCGCTCACCATCGTGGCTCGGCCGCCTGCAAAGGAGGTTGCATACCCTGCCTTGAGCAGGTTGTTGGACGATGCGGCGATCAGAATAGCAGCCGCTATTGCGCCGTTGGGAATTCCCGAAGTGCCTCCTTGCGCCAGGTTCAGAACGAAGGGATCGATATCAGTGACTCCGACAATGGCAGCGAGCGAATAGATGCCGGCAAGGCCAAACTCGGTCTTGACCCATGTCGAAAGTAATGAGGTGACGACGAACATAGCTGCGAAAATGCCGGCGGCGCCGAGCTCAAGCGGATTTTGGCTGACTGGCTTGCGTTCTGCATCCGTCCGCGACGGCCGCCAAAAATAATATTGCAGCGCGCAGATCAGCATCGCGGCCATGGAAAGGCCGACCATTGGAACGACGAGCTGCCGCGCGAGCGAAAGGTTGAACACGGCCACGATCGCCAAGATTCGAAGATACATGATCCCGGTGGCAAGAGTGATCCCAGCTTGCGCATGCCGTTGGAGTGACGCATCGGTTCCGGCCTGACGGGCGAGGACGACGGTAGTGGCGGTCGAAGAGTAGAGGCCACCGAGTGCCGCCATCCACAGGCCGCCCGCTGCCGGGGCCCAGTAGTGCTGGGCCAGATAACTGGCATAGGAAAGTGTGCATACGACGAGCAATGCGAACCACACTTGTCGCGGCGTTATGCTGGTAAGCGTCGTCACGGGCTCGCTCGGAAGCAGCGGAAGGACCAGGCCGGTCAGGATCAGAAATTGGCCCGCAGTAATGATTTCCTTCATCTCGACCCGGCGGGCAAGCTCATGAAGTCGCTCGCGACCAGTGAGCAGCAGGACCGCCGCCACCGTGGTTCCCACGGCGACCCAATTGGGCAACGCCAAGGTGACTGCACCGAGCAGGTAGGCGTGAACGTTGAGCACCAGGACCATGAGGCCGACATTCGGCTCTCCTTGCTCGTCACGTTCGCGAATATGCCCGGAGTAGAAGATAGCGAGCCAGGCCCCGAGCACCAGCAGACCACCGGTGAACGGAATGAGATGGACGGGATCGAAGAGGTACAGCATGCCTCCGGCAAGCGCCAGCATCGGGAATGTGCGGATCCCTCCTGGGCGTTTGGTTGCCGCGTGGGCGTAAAAATCCTCGAACGCCAGGCCGAGAAAAAAGCTCAGTCCGAAAAGCAGGCCAACGTTCATGGCCGAAGGTGCGGCATTCATCGGCAGCCACCTAGGTTCTGGTCGGAACTAAAGCGGTAGCAGGGGCGTTAACAACGGGTTTGTACAGGAAAATCTATTAGAACAATAAACAAGCTGAGCGCAGCGTTTTTGATCTGGAGCAATGGCGCTCAGTCCTACAAGCTGCGCTTCAGCACTTCGACCGTTTCCCGGGCGCATCCGCTTTTGATCTCAATCAAAAGGGGCACCACTTGGTATGGTAGGAGGAAGCCACGGTAGTTGCAATCATCGCCCGGGCTGAATTCGGGATCTTCATGATGAAGGATATTGCCCAAGAAGACCTCAAAACCGTTTCAACAGCGGATCTGCTTCCCACGCAAGTCACGGTAGGGATGCGCGAAGTCGATTTCAAACGCAGGCGTTGGCGCGAGAACAACAGCGGTAGGGCCGGAGACTATCTCAATAAACACCGCATACCGGTTGTTCTGGGACCCGACGTCCGTCACTACATCATTGACCGCCATCATCTCACTCTCGCACTGCACGATGAAGGCGTAATGGATGTCCCTGTCTCGATCGTTGCAAACATGAGTTCGCTCCGCTTTGACGAATTCTGGACAACCCTCGAAGGCCGCAATTGGACTCATCCATTCGACGATGAGGGCCGGCGGTGTTCCTACCACGACATGCCGGCATCGGTGGACGACCTCATTGATGATCCCTTTCGATCGCTGGCGGGGGCGCTAAAAAGAGCGGGTGGCTACGCGAAGGACAAAACGCCTTTTAGTGAATTCCGTTGGGCGGATTTCCTGCGCTGCCACATCCCTCGCGAGTTGATCCACCGCCATTTCGGCCGCGCCTTGGTGCTGGCTATGAATTTGGCTCAAAGCACAGAAGCGGCGGCGTTGCCCGGCTGGCAGCGCCATCTGGAGTAAATGTCCCGCATCCAACAAATTCGATAAACTCATTTTATGCGCCGTTTGCAGGCCGCGGCCAGGAAGGCTGCCGCTTTGGTCGCGGTCTGACGCGATGATATGATGCCCCAAGCACGGGTTAGACTGGAGCAGATGCGCGCAGTCTCCTGATTGTGAATAAGCGCCCGAAAGTGCCTCCACCGCGAGCTGCATCAATAGCTCAGCGCGCCGATCGGCGTCGGGACCCCACGAATAACACATTCCATTCACAGCATTCGAGATGCACAGGTGTGAAGAGATCATTTTGAAGCAATTTGACGCGCTTCTGATCGGATGATTTATATTTGTCTTGGTTCAGTTTGCGTCGGAGAACCTGCGGACTCGAACCGCGGCGGCGTTTGCATGATCGAACATCACTCCGGCACGCAGTCGCTCGGCTGACATCCCATCGTCATGCATCAACGACGAACTGCTCGAACAGTTCGACCTGTCCCCCTGCGTGTCGTCGGGTCCGCCTCAAACGCTTGCTTCCCCATTGCGGCCCACAGCTCTCGTGCCCGTTCGCCCTGATCACTTTGGAGCTTGTCGGCCATCCAAAGCAGCGCGCCGAAGATGATGGCGCGGTCGTCGCCAGTCGGGTCCACAATACCGGCTTTGACGACGAGGCCGCCGAGTTCAATGAGATGCCGCGTGCGCTTGCGGCGCTCGACCTGCCAGGTGCGCATGTCATGCCGCGCCCTTGCCGCCTGTTGACGGTTGCGCGCTGCTCGGTTTCGCCGGAGCGACGCCAGTGTTGCGCTCAGGTGCCGGTGCGGTTCGCCGCGCCCGGCCCTGAAAGAACGCGGCCCCGCGCTTGGCCCATGCCTCCCTCTTTGCGGCTTCCTTCGTCTCGGCCAGCACGATCAGCGCTCCTGCCAGTTCGTCGGCGCTGAGGCAGTCCGCTCCAGTGGCGATGACCAGTTCACCGAGCCCAAGCACCTTGCGGCTCTTGAGGTCGCGTGCCTTGTCCTGAAGTGCTTTCAGTTCCCCGTCGAAATCCCTTGGCTTGCGCATGACGTTCTCCAGCAATGTTGATGGAGTGATGATAGTCGAGCGCCCGGTGTAATGCTGTAAGGTTACCGGGACGGCTTGAGACGGTGTAATCCCGCCCGAGATTTTTTCGAGGGAGGGCGCGCTTATACGTCGTTCCGACGTCCGCTCTGCCGTGCCACTGATCTGATCGCGATGGCGATCTATCATCTTCACGTCAAGGTCATTGGCCGCAAGTCTGGCTCCAGCGCGGTGGCGTCAGCCGCCTACCGCTCGGGCTCGCGGCTGCGCGACGAGCGCCTTGACCGCAGCCACGATTTTTCCGCCAAGCGCGGCGTCGTCCATTCCGAGGTGATGCTGCCGGAGAACGCGCCCGAGGCGTGGAGCGACCGCGAACGGCTCTGGAACGATGTCGAGGCGTTCGAAATCCGCAAGGACGCCCAGCTTGCCCGCGAGGTCGAGTTCGCGATCCCACGCGAGATGACGCAAGCTCAAGGCATCGAACTCGCCCGCGACTTCGTACAGTCGGAATTCGTCGACCGGGGCATGATCGCCGATCTTAATGTGCATTGGGACATGGCCGACGACGGCATGCCCAAACCCCATGCTCATGTCATGCTGACCATGCGCGCGGTGGACGAGAACGGCTTTGGTCAGAAGGTGCGGGAGTGGAACCGCACCGAGATGGTCGAGCGCTGGCGTGAACGCTGGGCCGAACTCGTCAACGAGCGGTTGGCCGAACTCGACATCGACGCGCGCATCGACCACCGCAGTCTGGAAGCGCAGGGCATCGCACTGGAGCCACAAAACCAGATCGGCGCACCTGCGCAACGCATCGAGGGCGATGGAAACGAGGCCGACCGCGCCGAGATGCACCGAGAGATCGCGCGCGGCAATGGCGCGCGGATCATCGCCGATCCTTCGCTTGGGCTGGACGCAATCACGCAGCAACAATCGACCTTCACGCGCCGCGACATGGCAAAGTTTGCGCATCGGCACAGCGATGGCATCGAGCAGTTCAACGAAGTCATGGGCGCGATGCGCAATGCGCCCGATCTAGTCGAACTTGGCAAGGATACTCGCGGAGAAGATCGCTTCACGACCCGCGCCATGATCGAGGCCGAACAGCGCCTGCACCACGCCGCCGAACTCATGGCGGAACGGGAGCGCCATGAGGTGCGTAACCCGGATCGCGAAGCGGCGCTGGCGCTTGCGGAAGCGCGCGGCCTTGTCCTGTCGAGCGAGCAGGCCGATGCGCTGGCGCATGTCACCGATGGGCGCGATCTCGGTATCGTGGTTGGCCATGCCGGCTCCGGCAAGAGCGCGCTGCTGGGCGTGGCGCGGGAGGTCTGGGAAGCAGCAGGCTATGAGGTCCGGGGCGTGGCGCTGTCGGGCATCGCGGCGGAAAACCTCGAAAGCGGATCCGGCATTACTTCACGCACCATCGCCAGCATGGAGTATGGCTGGGGACAGGGCCGCGACCTGCTCACAATCCGCAATGTGCTTGTCATCGACGAGGCCGGCATGGTCGGCACACGGCAGTTGGAACGCGTACTGTCCCATGCTGCCGACGCCGGTGCAAAGGTGGTGCTGGTTGGCGATATAAAGCAGTTGCAAGCAATAGAAGCCGGCGCGGCGTTCCGCTCGATCCATGAGCGTCACGGCGGGGCAGAAATCGGCGAGGTGCGCCGCCAGCGGGAGGACTGGCAGCGCGACGCCACGCGCGATCTGGCAACGGGCAGGACCGGCCATGCGCTCGACGCCTACCGCTCCCAGGGCATGGTGCATGAGGCCCAGAGCCGCGAGCAGGCGCGCGACGATCTGATCGACCGCTGGGACCGCAACCGGCAGACATCACCGGATCGTACCCGCATCATCCTGACCCATACCAATGACGAGGTGCGCGCGCTCAACGAGGCTGCGCGGACGCGGATGCGTGCCGCCGGTGATCTCGGCAATGAGGTGCGTGTGACCGTCGAGCGCGGCGACCGCGGCTTCGCCGGCGGGGATCGCGTCATGTTCCTGCAAAACGAACGTGGCCTTGGCGTGAAGAACGGCACCCTCGGCGCCATCGAACAGGTCAGTGTGCAATCCATGTCGGTGCGCACCGACGATGGCCGATCCGTGCACTTCGATCTCAAGGATTACAACCGCATCGACCATGGCTATGCGGCGACGATCCACAAGGCGCAGGGCATGACGGTGGACCACACCCATGTGCTGGCGACGCCGGGCATGGATGCCCATAGCAGCTATGTGGCCCTGTCACGGCACCGCGACGGCGTGGAGCTGCATTATGGCCGCGACGATTTTGCCAATCCGGACCGCCTGACCCGAACCCTGTCGCGCGACCGGGCCAAGGACATGGCATCGGATTACGAACCGCGCGATCCGGCGCAAGGTTATGCCGAGCGGCGCGGGATCACCTTTGGCGAGCGCGTTGCCGAAATTGTCAGGAAGATCGTGCCCGAGAAACTGCGCAACATGTTCGACGGCCTGCGCTCGTCTGCCGACGCGGTGCCCGGCCCGGACGTCGCGCGGAGGCCGGAACGGGAAGCGCCGGAAAGGAAGGCGGCGGAAGACCCGGAAGCGGCGCTGCGTAAGGCCCGCACCAAGGCGCTGGTCCGCCATGCCCGCGCCGTGGATGCGATCTTCGATATGCAGGAGCGTGGCAGCAAGGCGAGCCCGGCGCAGGTGAAGGAATTGCAGGAGGCCCGCAAGGTCTTCGAGGGGGTGCGGCCCCATGGCTCGCACGATGCCGAAGCCGCCTACAAGAAGAACCCGGAACTCGCCCGCGAGGCGGGCGGCGGCCAGGTCAACCGCGCCATCCGCGCTCTCCAGCTCGAAACCGAGCTGCGGACCGATCCGAGCCGCCGCGCCGACCGTTTCGTGGAACGCTGGCAGAAGCTCGACCACGCCAGCCAGCGTCAGTATCAGTCTGGCGACATGTACCGCTACAAAGCGACGCGCTCGGCGATGGGCGACATGGCCAAGAGCCTCGAACGCGATCCGCAACTGGAATCCATCCTCGCCAACCGCAAGCGGGATCTCGGCATCGCGTTCGAGTCAGGCCGCCGGCTCGGCCAGGAGTTGGCCTTCACCCACGGCATCGACCTCGGCAGAGGCCGTGGCATCGGAATTTAACCCGTCCGATTTTGCGCCGCCTCTTCGCCACAGTATGGTGACGGGTAAAACCCTCTTGCGGGTCCTTGAATGCCTGCCCTGTGTGGTCTCAGCAGTCGTCAGAAACAGCCAGCAGGAGGCCGCGCGGCCATGCGCGAACCAGATCGTATCATCCGTCTTAAGACTGTCCTTTCCCGGACCGGACTGTCCCGATCCACCATCTACCGCAAGATCGCCGAGGGCACGTTCCCGCCGCAGATCAAGATCAGCGTCAACGGGAGCGGCTGGCATGAGTCCGACATCAACCGCTGGATCGCCGATCCCGTCGCATGGCGCCCGAAACGCGAGTTCAATGCGGTCGG
>JAIEPP010000341.1 GCA_019748335.1 Xanthobacteraceae bacterium | reverse complement strand
CGACTTCCTGCTCGGCCAGGCTTTTCGCATGATGGTCGAGGTCGGCTCGCTGCGCGCGCTGGATATTCTCTCTTCCGCCGCCGCCACCATCGCCGAAGGCGAAGTGATGCAGCTTGCGGCCGCCAAGAACACCGCGACCACCGAGGACGAATATCTTGCCGTGATCCGCGGCAAAACCGCCGAGCTGTTCGCCGCCGCCTGCGAGGTCGGCCCCGTGATCGCGAACCGGCCCAAAGCCGAGCAGACCGCCTGCCGCTCGGTCGGCATGAATCTCGGCATCGCATTCCAGCTGGTCGACGACGTGCTGGATTACGGCGGCAAGGCCGCCAAGCTCGGCAAGAACATCGGCGACGATTTCCGCGAGGGCAAGATCACGCTGCCGGTGGTGCTGGCGTTCCGCCGCGGCAATGACAGCGAGCGCGCGTTCTGGATCAAGGCGCTGGAGCGCGGCGAGATCGGCGACAGCGATCTCGATCACGCCATCGGGCTGATGACCAAGCATCGCGCGCTCGAAGACACCATCAGCCGCGCCCAGCACTACGGCGCGATGGCGGTCGACGCGCTTGCACTGTTCCCGGCCTCGCCGATGAAATCGGCACTGGAGCAGGTGGTGGCGTTCTGCCTGGCAAGGTCGCATTGAACTCTGCGTAGGATGGGTGGAGCGCAGCGATACCCATCGCCTCGCGGGCAGTATTGATGGGTATCGCTTCGCTCCACCCATCCTACGAAGGCGATCGATCTGATGACCGGTACCAACTTCTCGCTCTTCCTTCTCGCAGCACTTGTCATCGCCATCGTTCCCGGCCCTGGCATCTTCTACGTCGCGGCGCGGACTCTATCTGACGGTAGCAAAGCCGGCATCGCGTCAACCTTCGGAACCGCTATCGGCGGGCTGGTGCATGTGATCGCCGGTGCGCTCGGCATCTCCGCGATCATCCTGGCAAGTGCCGAACTGTTCACCGCCGTCAAATTCGCCGGCGCGCTCTATCTGGTCTGGCTTGGCATCCGGACATTTCGCGAGGCGCGCGCTTTGCTGCCACAACAGACCGTCCCGTTCGAAGCAGGGCGGGCTTTCCGGGACGGCGTGCTGGTGGAGGCGCTGAACCCGAAGACGGCGGCGTTCTTTCTGGCCTTCATTCCCCAATTCCTGGATCCGGCCGGCGGCGCGCCCGCGCTTCAGTTCATGACACTGGGCCTGGTCTCGGTGGCGCTGAACACGCTGGCCGACTTCATCGTGGTGGGAATGGCCTCGACCGCGCAAGCGAGTCTGGTGCGCCGGCCGCAACTGTTTCAGCACCTGCGGCAAGGCTCGGGGCTGTTCATCGCCGGCCTCGGAATTTCGCTGGCGCTGGCGCGGCGGCCGGCGAGTTAGCGACCCCTCTCCGTCAATTGCGAGCCAACGGGTCGGGCGAATGCCCGCCCGATGACAGGCCCTGGAAACAATCCATTTTGCGGCACAAAGAAAGAATGGATTGCTTCCGCCTTCGCTCTGCGAGCTTCGGCGGACAAGTCGTCGCTTCGCTCCTCGCAATGACGAGGTCTGCGTCTCAGCTCAGCGTCCCCGAATGCACCCACCAGCCGGGATGAGCGGCTCTGATCTTTTCCGCGGCCCGGCCGGCGTCGGCGGTGTTTTCGTAGATCGCAAAGCAGGTGGCGCCCGAGCCCGACATCCGCGTCAGCCAGGCACCGTTGCTGGCGCTCAATGCTGCGATGACGTCGCCGATGACAGACTGGATGCGCATCGCCGGCGCTTCGAGGTCGTTGGAACTGGCGGCGAGCGCTTCGATCCATTCTTCAAGTGAGGCGCCCTCGTCGGGCCACCCGCGGTCCCGCAGCAGCACGTCGGTGGCACCGACCAGCAACTCGCCGTTGCGCAGGCCGAGCGCGCCGAACACGTCCTTGGTGGCAACGGGCACACAAGGATTGACCATCACGCAGGGCATCTTCGGCAGGGCCAGCGGCTGCAGCGTTTCGCCGACGCCGGTCATGACGCAGGCCAGCGACTTGATGCAGACCGGTACATCGGCGCCGGTCAATCGTGCGACTTCAATAATACGGGGATCGTCGGGCGCAAGCCCGTTCAACTGCGCCAGCAGCCGCAGCGCCGCCGCGGCGTCGGCCGAACCGCCACCGATGCCGGCCGCGACCGGCAATACCTTGTCGAGCGTGAAGCTGCCGGCCTTCATGCCGGGTACGCGTTCGGCCAAGAGGCGTGCGGCCTTCAACACCAGATTATCCGAGGTCTCGCCGCAGGCCTGCGCCAGCGGTCCGGACATCTTCAGATTGAGCTCGGCGCCGGGCGTAAGCGTCAGGCGATCGGCGCAGTCGGCGAACGCCACCACGCTTTCGAGATCGTGATAGCCGTCGCCGCGGCGGCCGTTCACGCGCAAGGTCAGATTGACCTTGGCGCGTCCTTCGTCACTCAATGCCTGCACAACGCCCCCAAAAGAGAAATCAACCGCCCTTGCCGTCTTCTTTTTTCTTGTCGGCGGAGGCCGCGGAAGAATTGGCGTCCTCGGGCAGGCCGTTCTCGATCTTGGCCTCGATCTTCGGCAACTCTTCCGCCTCGGGCTTGAGGTCGCGGGCGTGGGCCCACTGGAATTTGGCCTCCAGCGTGCGGCCGATGCGCCAATAGGCGTCGCCGAGATGGTCGTTGATGGTGGGATCCTCGGGCTTGAGGTCGATCGCGCGTTCCAGGTTCTTCACCGCGTCCTCGAAATTGCCGATGCGATAGTAGGCCCAACCAAGCGAATCCACGATATAGCCGTCGTCGGGACGCTGATCGACGGCACGCTTGATCATTTTCATGCCTTCGTCGAGGTTGATGCCCTGATCGATCCAGGAATAGCCGAGATAGTTCAGCACATGCGGCTGCTCGGGCTGCAGCTCGAGCGCCTTGCGCATGTCGGCCTCGGCCTTGCTCCACTGCTTGGAACGCTCCTCGCAGATGCCGCGATAGTAATAGGTGACCCAGGTGTTCTTGTCGGTCGCGGCCGGCATCGCCTCGAGCGCCTTGGAATAAGTCACGGCGCAATCGCCGAACTTCTTGCGGCCGCGCTCGACATTGCCGAGCGCCATGATGGCCTCGATGTCCTTCGGGTCCTCGGCCGTGACTTCCTTCAGGATCTTGATCGCCTCATCGCTGCGGTCGGCGGAATCGAGATCGGTCGCAAGCTGGATCTGCGCATTGCGCTTCAGCGGCGAATTGGCCGGCATCCGCTCGTAGACCTTGATCGCCATCTGCGGCTTCTTCACCGACTCATAGAGATCGGCAAGCGACAACAGCGCCAGCGGGTGATTGGGCTGCAGGTAAAGCGCGAGCTGCAGGTAGACCAGCGCCAGGTCCTCGCCGCCGCGCCGGGTCAGCGTGGCGCCGATGCCGTACAGCGCCTCGGCCGCACCCGCCTGCGCGGTATCGACCAGCGGCGGCATTTTCTTGCCGGCGCGGCTCTCGCGCAAACCTTCCTGCACCAGCGGATGCCGCGGCAGCTTCTTGTCGAAGGCCTCGTAAATGCCGGTTGCCGCGGCCGCATCCTTGTTGCGCGACATCCAGCGGCCATAGGCCTCGGTGATCCGCAGCATCGAATCGTCGAGCTTGTAGGCGCGTTCGTAACGGGCGCCGGCGTCCTTTTCCTTGCCCGACAGTTCGAGGATCATGCCGGCGTGGAGGTCCTTGAAGATCGGGTACCATTCCGGCCCGGTCAGCTTGTCGATGCCGGCGACCGCCGCCTTGCCGTCGCCGGCGCCGTAGCTGGCCCAGCCCGACAGCAGCGTCGCCACTAGGTCGGTGATCGGCCCGCGGATCGACTGGTTGATGTTGAGCTGCGCGGTCGCGTATTTCTTCATCTTCAAATCGCGCACGCCGACCACCAGGCGGGCGACGCGATTGGCCTTGTCCAGGGTCAGGATCCGGTCGGCGAGCTTGACGGCCTCATCGATGTCGCCGTCCGCCAGCGACGAGATGAAGGCGCGGTCGAGCAGTTCGTTGTTCTTCGGGTCGGAGCGGAGCGCCGAGCGATAGAATGCCGCAGCCGACGCGGCGTCGCGCTCGACGCTGGCGTGACGCGCGGCCAGATAGCTGCCGGACGTGGTCAGGGCCTTGAGGTCGGTCTTGCTCGGGAATTGCGCGGCATTGTCGCCGGTATGCTCCGGCGTCTGCGCGGCGAGTTGCCCGGGGACGGCCAGCGCAACCATGGTAACGGCGGCGATCGTCCAGCGATTGAAACGGGTGGAAAGCATCACGTTCGCCTAGCTCCAGGATGTTCGTCGGGACATTATGATCAGTGACATTACACGATCAGCGACATTACGATCAGCGGCATTCTCGATCGGTCTTGCGATCAGTCGCCAAGCATCGGCATCACGGCGTCAGACAATGCCGCTTTTGGCCCTCAACCGCAAGGATACGGGTTGGCGAATCGATTGGCAGATTAGGCCTTTAGGCCTCCGATTTGACCAGCCGGACCCGGAAACGCTTTTACTGTGGCGGTATCGTGGCCGGGTCGGCGGTTACCCTCTCCCGGAACGCCGAAGGGCGTTCCGATTCATATTTTGACGCGTTTTCTTCACGCGAACCGGTACCCACTTCGCTCGAAAACGCTTTCCTCACGCAATCGTGGTCAAAGCCGCCCGTTACATCGCCTCGTAATTGGGCCCGCCGCCGCCCTCCGGGGGAACCCAGGTAATGTTGCCGTTGGGGTCCTTCACGTCGCAGGTTTTGCAGTGGACGCAGTTCTGGGCGTTGATCTGGAAACGCGGGCCGGACGTTTCCTCGACCCATTCGTAGACACCGGCCGGGCAATAGCGGTTCGACGGCCCGGCAAACACGTCATGCTCGGAGGTCTTCTGCAAGTTGAGGTCGGCGACCTTGAGGTGAACCGGCTGGTCCTCTTCATGGTTGGTGTTGGACATGAACACCGACGACAGCTTGTCGAAGGAAATCTTGCCGTCCGGCTTCGGGTAGGGAATCGGCGCATGCGTCTTCGCCGGATCCAGCGTCTCGCGGTCCGGTTTGACGTGCGACAGGGTTCCGAACAGCGACAGGCCGAACAGCGTGTTGGTCCACATGTCGAAGCCGGAGGCCACCATTCCGAGCATGGTGCCGAACTTCGACAACAGCGGCTTGGCGTTACGAACCCGGTACAGATCCTTGCCGACCGCGGAATCGCGCCAGGCATTTTCGTAATCGACCAGTTCGTCATTGGCGCGGCCGGCGCCGAGCGCCGTGGCGAGGTGTTCGGCGGCCAGCATGCCGGTACCCATCGCGTTGTGCACGCCCTTGATGCGCGGCACGTTGACGAAGCCCGCCGCGCAGCCGATCAGCGCGCCGCCCGGGAAGCTCACGCGCGGCACCGACTGGTAACCGCCCTCGGTGATGGCGCGGGCGCCGTAGGCCAGGC
This sequence comes from Xanthobacteraceae bacterium, assembly GCA_019748335.1. Lineage (GTDB taxonomy): Bacteria > Pseudomonadota > Alphaproteobacteria > Rhizobiales > Xanthobacteraceae > Bradyrhizobium. The sequence continues at coordinate 7,572 of JAIEPP010000341.1, read as the reverse complement.
GCTTGCCGCCTTCGAACACGGTGCGGATCGAGGGATGGGTCTTGAAGCGCTGGAATTCGTCGAACGGCGACAGATAGGGATCGTCGTAGTTGAGATGCACGACGAAACCGACCGCCACCTTGTTGTCGTCGTAGTGGTAGAGGAACGAACCGCCGCCGGTGCTGTCGTTCAGCGGCCAGCCCAACGTATGCTGGACCAGGCCCTTGCTGTGCTTGGCGGGATCGATCTCCCAGACTTCCTTCAGGCCGATGCCGAATTTCGGCGGCTCGCTGTTGGCGTCGAGCGAGAATTTTGCAATCAACTGCTTGGTCAGGCTGCCGCGCGCGCCTTCGGCGAACAGCGTGTATTTGCCGAGCAGCTCCATGCCGCGGGTGTAGGAATCCTTGTGGCTGCCGTCCCTGGCGATACCCATGTCGCCGGTCGCGATGCCGCGCACCGCGCCCTTGTCGTCGTACAGCACCTCGGTCGCGGCGAAGCCCGGATAGATCTCAACGCCGAGCGCCTCCGCCTTCGGCGCCAGCCAGCGGCAGACATTGCCCAGCGAGCCGATATAGCAGTGATGGTTGTTCATCAGCGGCGGCATCATGAAATTCGGCAGCCGGAAGATGCTGCTCGCCGTGGTCAGATAGAAACGGTCGTCCTTGACCTGGGTCTTGAGCGGACAATCGGTGTCCTGCCGCCAGTCCGGAACCAGTTTGTCGAGCGACACCGGATCGATCACCGCGCCCGACAGGATATGCGCGCCGACCTCGGAGCCCTTCTCCACCACGACGATGTTGAGGTCGGCATTGAGCTGCTTCAGCCGGATCGCTGCCGCGAGGCCCGACGGCCCGGCGCCGACGATCACGACGTCAAATTCCATGGATTCGCGCGGGGGTAGTTCTTCGGTGCTCATGATCAGGTCCCGGCCCGGTTGAGAAGGCTTCTAAAGGTGCGTTGTTTCCGATTTTTCGGGGGAGGACAACCACGGAAATGACAAGTGAGGCGTTTCGCGACGGACCGATCCGTCCTAGATAGATTGGCATAATGGATTTCATGCCCGAACCCGCACCTAGCCTCCGGCAATTGCTGGCCTTTTATCTGGAGGCCGGGGTCGATTGCGCGCTCGGCGACGCGCCGGTCGACCGGCTGGCTGAACCCGACAGTATTCCAGCTGCCGCCGCACCCCGCGAGATCGCGCCACAGCGAACGGTCCGGGAAATGCCGGCAGCAATGGCGGCATCGCCTCGGGCCGACGTGGCGATGGCGCCGGATGCCGCGATTTCCTCGGCGCGGGAAGCGGCCCGCACCGCGCCCTCGCTGGAAGCGCTGCGCACACTGCTGGAAAATTTCGAGGGCTGCGCGCTGAAGCACACCGCGACACGGCTGGTGTTCGCCGACGGCAACCCGGAAGCGCGCATCATGTTCGTCGGCGAGGCGCCCGGACGCGAGGAGGACATCGAGGGGCTGCCGTTTGTCGGACGTTCCGGCAAATTGCTGGACCGGATGATCGCGGCCATCGGGCTCGACCGCAGCAAGGCCTATATTGCCAACGTGATCCCGTGGCGGCCGCCGGGCAACCGGACGCCGACGCCGCAGGAAACACAGATCTGCCTGCCGTTCATCCAGCGCCAGATCGAACTGGTCAATCCCGACGTGCTGGTGACGCTCGGCAATCCGTCGACGCAAACGCTGCTGTCGACCCGCGACGGCATCATGAAGACCCGTGGCAAGTGGTTCGACTACGACACCGGCACCCGCACCATCCGCGCCATCGCCACCTTCCACCCCGCCTATCTGTTGCGTTCGCCGTCCTACAAGCGGATGACCTGGCAGGATCTGCGCGCCATCGCGACGGCGCTGGACATGGCACCCACGTCAACGGCGTAACAGGAAATCACTGTCCCTTCGGCCGCACGATGGCCCAGCCGACGCGCAGCAGCGGCTGCCTTCCGTTCACGATCCACTCGAAGGCGCGCGGCACTTCCGGGACCAGGCCGGGAAACCGTCGCATCAGTTCGGGCGGCGGCGTGCCCGAGGTGTCGGCGGCGCGCCAGACCACGACGCCGCCGGTCTCGTTGAATTTCGCCAGCGATAGCCACGGCGTCCGCTCCGGGGTGGCGTCGAGCAGGAGATGCGGGCGGCCGCTATCCATCGCGATGAAGCTCGCCAGTTGCGGATCGCCGGTCACCGCGCGCAGTCTTTGATTGGTTCGCCGCTCGAAGTTCTCGCCGAAGAAACGCGCGATCGCTTTGGCCGGCAGCGAGGTCGGCACCTCGTTGACGCCGGTCCAGGGCAGGAACAGCGTGGCGCCGATCGCGACGAAGGCCGGTGCGGCAATCGCCGCCGCCCAGACCGAGCGCAGCAGGCGCTGGCGCCTGAGATAGACGAGATCGCCTGTCGCAACGATCACGGCCAGGCCCGACATCAGCAAGGCCACGCCGGGACCGCCGGTGATGCGGTCGAGATTGAACAGGCCCGCGATCAGGCTTCCGAGCAGCGCCGGCGCAATCGCGAAGCAATAGACGAACTGGCGCGCCAGCGGCTCGACCGGCGGCCGGTAGATGATCGGCGCTTCCTCCGCATTGCGGCTGAACCAGCCGGAGTTGAGCACCGTCAGCAACACGATGCCGGCCGTCGCAGCGATCAGGCCGCCGAGCAAAACGCCCCAGTGCAGCGCGCGGGCCGAGAGATCGTCGATCGCAGGCCAGGGCGGCATGGTCAGCACGTCGGCGCGGAGCAGCCAGATCAGCCAGGGCAGCGCCAGCACCACGATCACCAGCAGCGCATAGAGCGGATCGAGCGACATCAGGGTACGCCGCCCGCGCGGGGTGGCGACGGCAAAGCCTGCGATCAGCAACAACAGCCCGATCGCAGCCGAGGTCGTCAGCAGCAACAGGCCGGCCTCGATCGACCAGGCAAACCACGCGCTGCGCCGGTTCTGGCCGATGATCTGCCACGAATGCAGCAGCAACAGCGCCCAGAGCGGTCGGGCCAGCACCAGCGGACCGAATTCGACGCCGGGCGAACTGAAGGCCACCACCGTCATCGAGAGCAGCACCGCGAGCACCGCCTGCTGGCCGCCGACGATGGCACGCGAAAGCTGATAGAAGGTCGCGAAGGTGGCGATGGCGCAGAGCTGCGCCAGCAGATAGACGCCGAACATGTGATTGCCGACCGCGCGATAGGCGATATCGGCGAGCCAGAATGCCAGCGGCGGCCCGAACCAGGTGCCGACCTGATATTCGCGGCCGAACGCCAGGATGGTCGAAAGTTCCCCGGGCGGGCTTCGATAGAGCAGCACCGGCAGGATCAGCCACATCGCGGCCTGCAGCAGCACTACGAGCCACACCACCAGCCGCGGCCGGGCGCGGATCAGTTCGACAACCAGCGAGGTGAAACGCATGAAACGTCCGAAATGCCCGGGGCCGAGCAGCCCTGTCCCGAGGACATTTGATAGAGCGCAGAACCCGCCGAGGCAACCTTCCTCAGAGCGACGCCGAAACCTCTGACACGATTTGTGTTTCGACCGTGAACAGGTCGCGCGCGACGACGACGGTTTCCGGCGAATGCTTCTCGCGTGCCGCGACGACCGGCGCAAAGAACCGGCGGTGGTGGATGCTCGGGCCGAGCCGGTCCAGAGCCTCGCGATGTTCCGGCACCGCGTAGCCCTTGTGGGTCTCGAAACCGTAGCCGGGGCAATCCAGCGCCAGCGCGCACATCAGACGATCGCGCGTCACTTTTGCGATGATGGAAGCAGCCGCGATCGACATCACGATGCCGTCGCCGCCGATCACGGCGTCACACGCGCCTGAAACGTCGATCCGGTCGCGGCCGTCGACGAACACGTGCTGCGGCGTTTCGGGCAGCGCCTGCACGGCTCGCGTCAGTGCCCACAGCGAGGCGCGCAAGATATTGTCGCGGTCGATTCGCGCCGGCGAGGCAAAGGCCACCGCAAACGATGCAGTGGCGCAGATTTCCTCGAACAGTTCTTCGCGACGCTCGGCGCTCAGCCGCTTGGAATCGTCGATGCCCTTGGGGATTCGCTTCGGATCCAGCACGACGGCGGCGGCCACCACCGGACCAGCCAGCGGGCCGCGCCCGGCCTCGTCGCAGCCGGCCACCGGCCAGACGCCGCGCTTGATCAGCGCGCGCTCGCGGCGAAAGCTCGGCGGCGTCACCGCGATCACGCCTTTGGCCGGTTTGGCTGGTTTCTTTGAAGACTTGTCCCGAATCATGCCCGGGATGGTGCGAAAGCGCACGCCACGACGCAACCGGGAACCAGACTCAATTCCCGTTATTCAATCGCGCCCTCGCCCGCCTAATCCGGCAGATGAACCCGCCGGTCGTCGCCGACCTCGATGCCCGGTGCGACCACGACCTCCCAGGGATGGTTGTCGGGATCGCCGAAATAGCCGGAATAGCCGCCATAGTCGGTCTTGTGCGCGGGCTTCAGCATCGACGCGCCTTTTGAAACCGCGAAATCGAGCACCGCATCGACTTCCTCGGTCGAAGCGCAGTTCCAAGCCAGCGTCATGCCGCGAAAGGCCTTTGGCCGCGGCTGCTCCGGCAACGTGACGTCCTGCGCCAGCTGATCCCACGGGAACAGCCCAATCACCGTGCCGCCGGTATCGAAGAAGGCAACAGCCTCGCCGGTGGCGCGAAATTTCCGTTGGAAACCCAGCGCTTCGTAAAAGGCGATGCTGGCGCGGATGTCGCTGACGCCGAGGGTGATGACGGTGAAGCGCGGGGTGGGTGATTTGTTACTCATGTTACATCCTACTCCCTCATCCGTCATTGCCTGCAACAAACGCGAAGCGTTTGTGCAAGGGAGCGAAGCGAAGCAATCCAGAACTTCGCGAAACAAAGAAAGTCTGGATTGCTTCCGCCTTCGCTCGCTGAGCTACGGCGGACAAGTCGTCGCGCTCGATCCTTAAAACAAACTCAATTGCTGGCCGCCGCGCTTCGGCTTGACGAAATGATCCGTCGTCAGTTTGGTGCGGCGCTTGTTGAGGCCGAGCTTTTCGCAGGCGACTTCGAACCGGCGCCCGATCATCCAGGCCATCGGACCGGTGCCCTTCATCCGCGATCCCCATTGCGAGTCGTAGTCGCGACCGCCGCGCATGTCGCGGATCAGGGTGAAGACGTGACGGTAGCGGTCGGGATAGTTCGCCATCAGCCATTCACGAAAGAGGTCGCGCACTTCCAGCGGCAGCCGTAGCAGCACGTAGCTCGCTTCCTTTGCGCCGGCATGCGCCGCGGCATCCAGAATGCGCTCCATCTCCGAATCGTTCAGCGCGGGAATCACGGGCGCGACCATCACGGTCGCGGGAATGCCGGCCTCCGCCAGTTGCCGGATCGCTTCCAGCCGCTTCGGCGGCGTCGAGGCCCGCGGTTCCATGCTGCGCGCGAGTTTCGGGTCGAGCGTCGTGACTGAAAGCGCCACCTTGACCAGATTGCGTTTCGCCATCCGCGCGAGAATGTCGATGTCGCGCGTCACCAGCGCCGACTTGGTGACGATGCCGACGGGATGGCCGGCGCGCTCGAGCACTTCGAGAATGCCGCGCATGATCTTGTGTTCGCGCTCGATCGGTTGATACGGATCGGTGTTGGTTCCGATCGCGATCATGCGCGGTTCGTAACCGGGTGCCGCGATTTCCTTCTCGAGCAGCTCGGGCGCGTCGGGTTTGACCAGCAGTTTGGTTTCAAAATCGAGCCCCGGCGACAGGCCGAGATAGGCATGGGTCGGCCGCGCGAAGCAGTAGACGCAGCCGTGTTCGCAGCCGCGATACGGATTGATCGAGCGGTCGAAGCCGATGTCGGGGGAGTCGTTGCGCGCGATCACCTTGCGCGAGGTGTCGATGGAAACCGTGGTCTTGAACGGCGGCAGGTCGTCGAGGCTTTGCCAGCCGTCATCGAAGGCGACCCGCGCTTCGGCTTCGAACCGACCGGTGTCATTGGACTGGGCGCCGCGGCCGCGACGCCGCTCGCGCTCGATGGCGACAGCCAACTCGGAAAAAGGAGTCGCACCCGCCGGCTCGGAGGGCGCCGCTACCGGCGGGTGCTTGAGGGCATGAGAGGATGCTCGGCTCATGGATCGATACATAGCACGGCCTGAGAACAAATCAAGAACATGAATCGCAACAATCCACAAAGGATGCAAAAAAATGCGGATTGCCGGCACCTCGTCCCTGCCGCAAAAAAACGGCACGCGCAAAAAACTGCGGGCCGGTGGCTGTTTTGAATGTGACAAGGTGGTAACGGTGCGACGTTTTTTGTCCATGTGAGCCAATGAAGCCTCATTCATGCTGAGCGTGATCATTCCGACCGAAGGTGTCGAGCAGCCGGCCGTCGCAACGTTGGCGGCGCTGGTACCTGGTGCTGCGGCCGGTATTATTCGCGAGGTGGTGCTGGTTGACCGGGCCGGCACCGGCGTGATCGAGCGGGTGGCCGATGTGGCCGGCTGCCGCTTTCTGGCCTTTGAGGGAACTCGCGCCGCCGCGATGGCGGCGGGCGCACGGGCCTCGCGCTCGCCATGGCTGATGTTCCTGCATGCCGGAGCGGTGCTCGATTCGGGCTGGATCGAAGAAACCTCGCAATTCATCCAGGGCGTCTCCAACAGCGGCAAGCCGCGCGCCGGCATCTTCCGCTACGCCCGCTCGCCCTATGCCGACACCGGCTTGCGCGACGGCCTCAAATTCGTCGCGCGCATGTTCACCGGACCCTCGGCCGAACAGGGCCTCCTGATCGCGCGCGACCATTATGACCGGCTCGGCGGCTACCGGCCGGATTCCCGCCGTTCCGAGGCGCGGCTGTTGCGCCAGGTCGGCCGCCGCTCGCGCACCATGCTGCGCAGCCGGATCGTGGTGGTGGCCTGAACGGCCATTCCGGGTCCGTGACGAGGGCCGGACACAAAATCGCGAAAACAACCCCATGCAAAGTAGGACGGGAACCGATTGGCGCGGAAATATGCTTGCTAAAGTCAAATAATTGTTTGACGATGGCAAATATCGAGGTTTGCCCATGACTTCCCTAAATTCGCCCCAGACGGTTTCCGACCACCAGATCGCGGCGGTTCGCGCCTTCAACCGCTTCTATACCCGCAAGCTCGGCGTGCTCGACCAGCAGCTCCTGAAAAGCCCCTATTCGCTGAGCGAAGCGCGGGTGCTGTATGAGCTCGCTTATCGCGAAGACCTGTCTGCCAAGGAGATCGGGACCGAGTTGGGTCTCGATGCCGGCTATCTCAGCCGGATCGTGCAGAACTTCGAGGAGAACGGCCTGCTCACGCGTCTGCCGTTGCCGTCGGACCGGCGCCAGTTCCAGCTCAGCCTGACCGCCAAGGGGCGACAGGCCTACGCCAAACTTGAACGCAGCTCGCAGGAGGACGTCGGCGCCATGCTGGCCGCGTTGCCCGAAGCCGCCAGCGAAAAACTGATCGGCGCGATGGCGCTGATCGAGCGGCTGCTCGGCGCCTCCGATGCACCACCCGCGCCCGCGACCCTGCGCAGCCACCGCCCCGGCGACATCGGCTGGGTGGTGCAGAGCCACGGCGCGCTCTACGCCAGCGAATATGGTTTCGATGCCTCGTTCGAA
>JAIEPP010000667.1 GCA_019748335.1 Xanthobacteraceae bacterium | reverse complement strand
GCCGCCGCGATGATTTTGGCGGACGCAAGGTAACGGCATCGCCTCATGACCAGCCCCCATCGCATGTCGGTCGGACCTGAGGACGCGCGCATCGCGCTGGCGCGATGGGGCGAGGATTCAGGCAAGCCTCCGGCGCTGCTGTTGCATGGCACCGGTTTTGTCGCCGAGGTCTGGAACGAGGTCGCAAGCGAGCTGGCGCAGCGCTACACGGTCTATGCGCTCGACCGCCGCGGCCACGGCGACAGCCACAAGCCGGCCGCCGGCCGCTATCATTTTCAGGATTTCGCCGAGGATGTTTGCCGGGTGGTCGAGGCGCTCGACCTGTCTGACGTCTACGGCATCGGGCACTCGGCCGGGGCCACCGACCTGCTGCTCGCAGCAAAACTTCTTCCCGGGCGCTTCCAGCGTCTGTTCGTGATGGAGCCGACCATCATGGACCCAAGCGCCGCGCGCACCGGCGTCACCGGCTTGAGCGACTTTGCGACCGGCGCCTTGCAGGGCGTGCTGCGCCGGCAGGCCGAGTTCGACAGTGCGGACGCCGTCTTCGCGCGCTATCGCGCGGCGTCCACCTTCGCGAGCTGGACCGAGCCTTCGCTGCGGGCCTACATCGATCATGGCTTTGGTCCGGCGGGCGAAGGCCGGGTGCGGCTGCGCTGCACGCCAGAGATCGAAGCAGCCATGCTCCGTCCGATTTACGAGGCGATGGAACAGATTTATACCGGCGACGCGCGCGGCAATCCGTTTGCGTGGCTGTCGGAGATCGAATGCCCGGTGCGCATTGCGACCGCGGAAAAATCCTGGCCGGTCTACAAGGAAATGGCATCTCGCGCCGCCGCGCTGATCCCGGCCGTGAGCCGGCACCGTTTCGAAGGCGTCGATCACTGCGTCGCGCAGGAAGATCCAAAGCTGTTGCTGCAGGCGCTGGAGGCGTTTGAAGCCAAAGACCGCTAGAATTGCTTAACGTGAATAACGCAATATTAGGCAGAAACGTCAGGCTGGAAATACGCGCGTTGAGATTGCGACCAACTCGACTAGAATTAGTTATGCACTTATTCGCCTCTATTCTGTCGACATTGCTCCTGGCCGGAGCATTATTGTTCGCGCCAATCGCGACTACCCGGGCAGAGGACCGCCCGGAAGCCAGCCTTCAAGATGCAGGTCGTGAATGGTACGAACTCGCGAACAAACGGGTGGAATTTGAAGTTTCGGACCCGGCCTTGCTGCCAAGGTTGCTCGTGATTGCAGCCGAACAAGCAGGGTGCGACTACAAGACCGACATCAAAAGCACGCCGGTTCGCTTCATCGTCGTTCAACAGCGCCGTTTTGCCATCGTGGTTTGTTCCGGACGGATTCATTCGGACCAATTTGTATTCGATCTGACGGATTTGCGAAGGCCAAAGCTGATCGAATTTCCGGTTATGGCCTACGAGGGTGGTTTCGGCACGACGCGCAGCCCGGGCGCAGTCACCTGGAAAAAAGAACTTGGAGTCTTTGAAGCCGAAACGTCATCAGACATGGGATGCACCGGACGGGGCCGCTACACCTATCGACTTAGCCGGACAGAGTTGAGTTTCGCGCTCATCCGCGTTGAAATCAAGAAAGACGAGTGTCGCCAGCTCGAATGGACCACGATATGGGAAGCGCCCACGTGGTCTGAATTAATCCGTTAGGTCTGCTTCCTCTCGCAGCCACTCGGATCGAGCTACGCCATCCCGGCATACGATCCCAGCTCCCCTCACTCACGAAAACGTCATCGCCCATCACCGGCCCGGGCCCACTGCCGGGAATAAACCCGCCGCTCCCCCGATCACGTACCCGAAAGCCCAATCAAGGGCCGAGGGAGATCTGTCATGAGCGAACACGACCATCACGATGAAGGAAACGGCGTCAGCCGCCGCAAGGTGCTGGAATGCATGACCTGGGCCGGCACCGGCCTGCTCTGGACCGTCACCGGTGGCATCCCGCACACCGTCGGCATGGTCGGTTCCGCAGAAGCCGCCGAAGCCCAGGCCAAGGGAATGACCTTCCTGCAGATCAGCGACAGCCATGTCGGCTTCGACAAGCCCGCCAATCCGAATGCGAACGGTACGCTCGAAGAGGCCATCAACAAGGTCAAGGCGATGCAGGTCAAGCCGTCGTTCATGATCCACACCGGCGACATCACCCATCTGTCGAAGGTCCAGGAATTCGACACCGCCGACAGCATCATCTCGCAGTCCAAGCTCGACGTGCATTACGTGCCCGGCGAACACGATTTCATCGACGAAGAGGTCAAGCTCTACAAGGAGCGCTACGGCAAGGGCACCAAGGGCGCCGGCTGGTATTCGTTCGACGCCGGCGGCGTGCATTTCGTCGGCCTCGTCAACGTCGTCGACCTCAAGGCCGGCGGGCTCGGCAATCTCGGCAACGAACAGCTCGAATGGCTGGAGAACGACCTCAAGGGCCGTTCGAAATCCACTCCCGTGGTGCTGTTCGCGCATATCCCGCTGTGGACGGTGTATCCGCAATGGGGCTGGGGCACCGAGGACGGCGCCCGCGCGCTGGAATACGTCAAGGGTTTTGGCTCGGTCACCGTGCTCAACGGCCACATCCACCAGGTGATGCAGAAGGTCGAGGGCAACGTCACCTTCCACACCGCGCGTTCGACCGCGTTCCCGCAGCCGGCGCCGGGGACGGCCCCCTCGCCCGGCCCGATGAAGGTCGAGGATGCCAAGCTGCGCACCATGCTCGGCGTCGCCAGCATCAACTTCAAGCAGAACAACCAGCCGCTGGCGATCATCGACACGCCGCTGGTGGGCTAACAGGGAATACGACAATGACTTCGATCAATCGTCGCGACTTCGGCATTGCCGCGGTCGCAACCCTGCTGCTGCCTGTCGTCACCGCTGTTGCCGAGGAAGCTGCGGCGGATCCGTTGGCCGTGCATATCGACAACTTCGTTTTCCAGCCGCAGCAGCTCACGGTGAAGGTCGGCCAGACCGTGACCTGGACCAACCGCGACGACATCCCCCACACCGTGGTCTGCGCGGGAAAATTCCGCTCAAAAACCATGGATACCGACGGCACCTTCGCGTTCACCTTCACGGCCGCCGGCGAATACAAGTATTTTTGTTCGCTGCACCCGCACATGACAGGGGTGGTGAAGGTTGAGTAACGTGGCAAACCAAGGCATCACAACGCTGCCCGGCCGGTGGATCGTCCCCGGCCGGGTGGAATCGTTACCCGCGGGAGCCGGACGAGAGAAGATGCCGCTCAAAGCATCCGACGACAATCCTGAAAAGACGCGCCGCTTTCGCGAGGCGGCGCTGCCCTATCTGGACGACGCCTATACGCTGGCGCGCTATCTGCTGCGCGACGCCACCGATGCCGAGGACGCGGTGCAGGAATGTTACCTGCGCGCGTTCAAGCATTTCGACAGCTATCGCGGGCCGGCGATGAAGCCGTGGCTGTTCGCGATCCTGCGCAATGTCTGCCGCGCCGAATATGCCCGGCGCGCCACCACGCCGACCAGCCCGATCGAGGACGTGGTCGAGACCGCCGAACAGGCGCCGCTGTGGCACGAGGCCCAGGAGACGCCGGAGGCGCAACTGGTGCGGGCCAGGGATTCCGACGCCATCCGCAACATGATCGCCGCACTGACCGAACCGTTCCGGGAGACCTTCGTGCTGCGTGAAATACAAAACCTATCGTACCGCGAGATCGCCGATGTCGCCGCCGTGCCCGTCGGCACCGTGATGTCGCGGCTGGCGCGCGCCCGCGCCATGCTGCGCTCGGCGTGGCTCGCGGAACAGGAGCAACCGAAATGACCTGCGACGAAGCAGAACTCCTCCTCCAGGCGCTGATCGACGGCGAACTCGACGCCGGCCACGCGCGCGACGTCGAAAACCACGTGGCCGGGTGCGCGCATTGCACGGCGATGCTGAGGGACTATCGCCAGATGAGCCAGGCGATCGCGCAAGCCGGCGCGCAGTACAAGGCGCCGCTTGAACTCCGCAAGCGGATCGAGAACGCGCTGCCGCAACCGCGGGCCGTACCGAACCGCCGCGCGGTGCTGCGCGGCTTTGCGATGGGCTCGGCGGTATCAGCGCTGGCCGCGACCGGCCTCGTCGCCATCGTGCTGCGCCACGACGACATGGAGCGCATCCAGTCCGAAGTGGTCTCGGCGCATCTGCGCTCGCTGCAGGCCGGCCACCTCACCGACGTGATCTCGACCGACCAGCACACGGTGAAGCCGTGGTTCAACGGCAGGCTCGACGTCTCGCCGCCGGTGATCGACCTCACCGCGCAGGGCTTTACGCTGATCGGCGGCCGGCTCGATTACGTCGACGCCCGCGCCATCGGCGCCGTGGTCTATCGCCGCCGCCAGCACGTCATCAACCTGTTCGTCTCGCAGACCGCGAGCACCGAACGCCGCGCCGCCAAAATCGAAACCATTCAGGGCTTCAACATCCGGCACTGGAGCGACCGCGGCCTGAACTACTGGGCGGTCAGCGACCTCGCCACGGACGAGCTTGCGGACTTCGGCGAGAAGTTCGAGAGCGCGATGCGGAGCGGAACGGCGGGGTAGGAAAAGATCGTCATTGCGAGCGGAGCGAAGCAATCCAGCTTGCAGCGCAAAGAAAGAATGGATTGCTTCGTCGCTTCGCTCCTCGCAATGACGGAGTCTTACGCCGTCTTGCGCACGGCGTTGTCGACCAGGGTCTTGCCGAGCGACCAGATCGCGCCGGGGACCTTGTGGCTGCCGGCGATCACTTCGTCGAACGACTTTTCGATCCAGCGGCAATCTTCGTCGGTGATGACCAGCGGCGGCAGCAGCTTGATGGTGTGGCTGCCGTGGCCGGAGACTTGCGTCAGGATCTTGTGGTCCTTGAACAACGGCACCGTGATGAGCTGGCAGAACAGACCCTTGTTGGCAGCTTCCAGCACGTTCCAGGAGGCGCGCAGCCGCAGCGATTTCGGCGGACCGAACTCGATGCCGATCATCAGTCCCTTGCCGCGCACTTCCTTCAGCAATTCGTAGCCGGGGACCATGCGGGTCAGCGCCAGCCGCAATTCAGCACCGCGCTTGGCGGCCTGCTCGACCAGCTTCTCGGCCTTCATCACTTCGAGCGTGGCGATGCCGGCCGCCATCGCCAGATCGTTCTTCGCAAAGGTCGAGCCGTGCACGACCGCGCGATCCATTTGGTTGAATATCTTGTCGAAGATGCTCTTGCGCGTCAGCAACGCGCCGACCGGGACGTGGCCGCCGGACAAGGCTTTCGCCAGCAGCACCATGTCAGGCTCGACATTCCAGTGCTCGACCGCGAGGAATTTTCCGGTGCGGCCGATGCCGGTTTGAATTTCGTCCGCGATGAACAGCGTGCCGTATTTGCGGCACAGCGCCGCCGCGCCCGGCAGGAATTCGTCGGTGGGCATGTTGACGCCCTTGCCCTGGATCGGCTCGACGATGAAGGCGGCGACCTGGCGCGACGACAGCGCCTGTTCGAGCCCTGCGAGATCGTTGAATTCGATCTGCGTGCAGCCCGGCAGCAGCGGCTCGAAGCCGGAGCGGAAGTTCGGATCGTCCATCAGCGACAACGCGCCATAGGACAGGCCATGGAAGGAATGGGAACAGGAGACGATGCCGGGACGGCCGGTGGCACCTCGCGCGAACTTGATCGCGGCCTCGACGGTTTCGGCACCGGAATTGGCAAAGAAGACCTTGTCCAGATATGGCACATGTTCGAGCAGGCGTTCCGCCAGCACGCCGGCCAGCGTGGAAACATCCAGTTGCACCAGATTGGGCAGATCGCTGTCGAGGACGCTTTTCAGCGCCTGACGCAGCGCCGGATGATTGCGGCCAATCGCAAAAACGCCAAATCCGCTGAGTAGATCGAGATAGCGGGCCCCGTCACGATCGAACAGGTATTGACCTTGACCCTTCTGAAAGCCGACGTCATAGCCGATGGTCTTGAGCACGCGGACGAGCTGCTCGTTCAGATAGCGCGCATGCATGGAACTGCGCTGCGCCTGGCGCTCCACAAACATCTCGGAAACGTCTAGATTTGGACTTAGCATTTGTTACATACGTCGGTTGATGGGCATTTCGTCAACTGAAAACGGTCAATGCGGCTTTTTGACCCCCCGCTTTGAATCCATCCAGAAAAGCATAGGTTCGAACCATGTTGCACTGCCCAAGAACTGTCTCACGTACAATAGTTTGTTCCGCATTATTTTTAGCCACAGGCGTTAACTTCGCGTTCGCGGCCGACGTGACCGGCGACTGGAGGGTGGCGGACGGCGTCGCCAACATCCGGGTCGCCCAATGCAACGGCAGCATGTGGGGTGTGGTTGCATGGGAAAAAACCCCGGGTGGCCGGGATACCAACAATCCGGACGCGTCCAAGCAGAGCCGGCCGACCCTGGCGATGCCGATTCTGATCGACATGAAGAAGAAGGCCGGTGTCGCCGACACCTGGGAAGGCCAAGTCTATAACGCCAAGGATGGCCAGCTCTACAGCTCGACCATCAAACCCACCGGGACCGACCAGCTCGAGATCCAGGGCTGCGTGCTGGGCTTCCTGTGCGGCGGCGAAACCTGGACCCGTGTCGCGCCGCCGATTCCCTCAAGTCCCACCAACAGCATGGCCAAGGGATCCGCGAAGGGCGCGCCCGGCGCGTTGCCAAAGGCTTCGACAACCACTGCGGCAGGTCCTGCAACGACCACCGCGACACCGGCACAGCCAGTTCCGCCGAAGACCACCGGCGCCGTGAGCGCGTCACCGAAGCCCGCTTTCGGTCAGAAACCGGCAGCCGGCCAGCCTGCCGATATCGGCGATATCTGCCTACTCCCCGACATCGCGCGGTTTGCCCATTAGAGCGGGCTGGAACAACAGCACCGCGGCGAGCGTGGTGACCAGCGACAGCGCCAGTAATTTGCCCATGCTGGCGGTGCCGGGATGGCTGGATAGCCACAGGCTTCCGAACGCGGTGGCAGTGGTCAGCGCCGAGAAAAATATCGCGCGCGTCAGACTGGTCTGCAGCAGATTCGTTCTGCCCGACCGCCACGCCGTGACGTAGTAGATCTTGAAGGCGACGCCGACGCCGAGCAGCAGCGGCAGTGCGACGATGTTGGCGAAGTTCAGCGGCAGCCCGATCAGCACGCAGATCTCCAGCGTCACCGCACCCGCCACCAATAGCGGCACCAGCGTCAGCAGTACGTCCGTTACTCGCCGCAGCGCCAGCCAGAGCAGGAAGCTGATGACCAGCAGCGCCCAGATGCCGGCATGCACGAACGCCTTCACCACGGTGTCGCCGGATTTGAGAATCGAGACCGGCCCGCCGATCGCGTTCGGCTCGGCGAGCAGAACGGCATCCGCAAATTTACGAAGATTGTCGTTGTCGTTCGGGTCGCCCTTCGGCAACGCCTCGACCCGCATCAGACCATTTTTGGCCTTCCAGCTGGCGACCAGTTCCGGCGGCAACGACTGCAGGGTGACCGGGCCCGCCAGCATCATGTTCTTGAGTTGGCCGAACACGATCTTGAGCGGAGTGACGAAGACGTCCTGCGCCTTGTCGCGCGTCGCCTGATTTGATTCGGCAAGCTTCTGCAAATCGTCCGCCAGCCGGCGGGCAGCGACCGCGCCGGCATGCTTGGCATCGCCGGCCTCCCTGCGCAGGCTCGCGACCGAGCTCTTCAGCGAATCGACGTTCTCCTCATCCGTGGGCGCGGCGTCGACCTGGTCGGGATTGAGCGCGGGGCCAAGCACCTTGGCGGCCTGCGCGATCAGCTTCAGTTTGGCGGGCTGATCGTCGGGCACGAAACTGTCGAGCGACATCACGCGAAGCACTTCGGGAACTTTCGCGAGCTTCGCCTCGATCTTCCTGGCCTCGGCTTCCGAATTCGTCATCACGTTGATGGCGTTGGCGCCGGTGTTCGGATCCTTGCGCAGGTCGAGGAAGGTCGCGATCGACTCGGCTTTCTTGTTGCGCAGGTTGATCGGGTTGAAGTCGAACTTCATGAAATAGAGCAACGGCAGGCCCGCCACCGCGACCAGGATCGTGCTGGCGATGATGATGACGCGATGCTTCTCGAGGAAGTGATCGAGCGGCGCCAGGAAGGCGTAACCGACCGGCTCCTTCTCGCCGGGTGGATTGAGCAGGTCCAGAAGCGCCGGCAAGGTCGTAATGCTGGTCAGGAACGCGAGCAACATGCCGGCGCCGGCAATCTTGCCGAGTTCGGAAATGCCCTTGTAGTCCGTCGGCAGGAAACAGAGGAATCCCGCGGCGGTCGCCATCGCCGCCAGCGACAACGGCACGGCCGAACGGCGCGCCGCTTCCTCGAGCGCCTGGGCGAGGTTGTCGTTCTTGAATCGCTCCGAACGGTAGCGGACGCTGAACTGGATGCCGAAGTCGACGCCAAGGCCGACAAACAAAACGGCGAAGGCGATCGACAGCAGATTGAACGAGCCGACCATCATCAGGCCGACCGCGGTGGTAAGCGAGAGACCGACGAACAGGTTGACGAACACGGCGAAGATGATTTTGGCCGAATGCAGCGCCAGCCACAGAATGATCAGCACGATCACGACGGTGCCGATGCCATTGCGGATCGCACCGTCCTGAACCGTGGCGTATTCCTCGTTCGCCATCGGGATCGGCCCGGTCAGCCGGACCTGCGCGCCATAGGTGCCCGCGAAATCAAGCTGCCTTGCGGCATCACGAATGGCGTCCGTCGCATCCTTGCCCGGCTCCAGCGCCTGATAGTCGAGGATCGGCTTGAATTCGATGAAAGCGCGGCGGTCGGCCGCCGTCAGCGGCTTGTCGCTGACAAGTTCACGCCAGGAGAAAGTCGCGGTGCCTTTCTTCAGAACATCCTCGACCGTCTTGGCAATCAAGCTGAAGGGTGCGGCCGCGTTTTCCAGCTTGGCTTGCCCGCGCTTGATGCCGGCAAGACCGGTGTCGAGCGCCCCGGTCAAACCGCGGATCGAAGGATCACCCGCCATGATCTCGATGAGGGGAGCCGCGGATCCGAGCTGCCCGGTAACCTGGCCCACTTCCTCGACCGGAAGAAACAGCAGCCCGTTCTTTTCAAAGAACTCGCCCGAACCGAGCGGCGTCACCGCTTCAAAATTCTTCTTGTCGCCTGAAAGCTTCTCCGCCAGCGCCTTGGCTGCGGCACCGGTCAGCTCCGGCGTCGGTCCCTCGACCACCGCCAGAATCAGCCGATCGCGATCGAACGCTTCGCCAAACTGGTTGTCACGCTTGCGCCAATCGAGGTCGGGCGAAATCAGCGTGTTGATGTCGGTGTTGATGACGAAATTGCGGGCCGTGTAGAAACCGGCCCCGATGGCGAGCAGCAGCGACAAAACGACAACGGCAGGGGCAAAACGCGTACAGGTTCTAACAATCGCGACAACAATATTGGTCAGCACATCGTTTCTTTCTAAATCTCAGGAAGCCTGGCGAAAACGTCCGCTGTCTAGCGGAGTTCCATGGGTCGATCTAATGTTGTTTTGGCGACTTTCCGCGAGGTTCAACCCAAGCCACCAAAACCGTCCAAGACCGCGTAGTGCGTGGGTATAGACCGCCCGACGGGGCGAGAAAGTGACGAACAGGTGAGGATGGCGGGCGGCCTCGAGTCGCATCTCTCCATACCATGATACCTTCGTTTCGCTAACCAAGACCGATGCATCTTTTCTAGCCGCTGATTTTTTGACACAAAGTCCTGTACTTCCATGTGCTTGGGTGGTGGGTACAGGCAGAATCCGGTCATGGTGCGGATATTGCAGTTATCAGGCCGACCCGGCCGTCCAAAGGTTTGCCGGTGATTTTGCGAATGAATTTGGTGCAACTTGCGTAATGGGCGTCCCATGGAAGTGTATCTTGCGCAGCCGCGCGGATTTTGCGCCGGCGTCGTGCGTGCGATCGAGATCGTCGAGCGTGCGCTGGAAAAATATGGCCCACCGGTCTATGTTCGCCACGAGATCGTGCACAACAAATACGTCGTCGAAAGCCTGAAAAACAAGGGCGCGATCTTCGTCGAGGACCTTTCGGAAGTGCCGCCGCTGGCGGTCACCGTGTTCAGCGCCCATGGCGTGGCCCGCAGCGTCGAGGAAGAGGCGGCCGCCCGCGGCCTGCCGGTGCTCAATGCCACCTGCCCGCTGGTCACCAAGGTCCATAATCAAGGCAAGCGGTATATGTCGAAGGGCCGCGCCTTGGTCCTGATCGGCCATGCCGGCCACCCCGAGGTCGAGGGAACCATGGGCCAGGTTCCGGGACCGGTCCTGCTGGTCCAGAACGTCGACGATGTGGCGTCCCTGACCCTTCCGACCGACACCCCGGTGGCCTACATTACCCAGACCACCCTCAGCGTGGACGACACAAAAGACATAATTGCCGCCCTTCAGGCCCGTTTTACAGATATTCAAGGCCCCGACATCCGGGATATCTGCTATGCGACACAGAACCGCCAATCTGCGGTAAGGGACCTGAGTAAACTGGTGGACGTCATCTTGGTGGTGGGGGCCGCCAATAGTTCCAACTCAAACAGGCTTCGCGAGATCGGCACCGAGGTCGGGGTCGCGAGTTATCTCATTGCCGACGGGCGCGAGTTGAACCCCGATTGGCTGAAAGATGCGAAGGCCGTCGGCATCACGGCGGGCGCCTCGGCGCCCGAAGTTCTGGTCGACGACGTGATCGAGGCTTTGAGACGTATCGGACCCGTCAAGGTGTCGGTGCTTCCCGGCCGGGAAGAAAATATCGAATTCCGGCTTCCGGCCGAACTGACTGCGGGCTGATCCACTTCTCTACTTATTCGAGTCCAGAAAGAAACCTTCTCAATGGCAATACCCTTCTTCAAGGAACTGCGTATCGGCGGCTACCTCATCAAGCAGAAGCTGCTTGGCCGGAAACGCTATCCGCTGGTGCTGATGCTGGAGCCGTTGTTCCGCTGTAACCTCGCCTGCGTCGGCTGCGGCAAGATCGACTATCCCGACGCGATCCTCAATCGCCGCATGTCGGCGCAGGAATGCTGGGACGCGGCCGACGAGTGCGGTGCGCCGATGGTGGCGATCCCCGGCGGCGAACCGCTGATCCACAAGGATATCGGCGAGATCGTGCGCGGCCTCGTGGCGCGCAAGAAGTTCGTCTCGCTCTGCACCAACGCGCTGCTGCTGGAAAAGAAGCTCGACCTGTTCGAGCCCTCGCCCTACCTGTTCTTCTCGGTGCATCTCGACGGCCTCAAGGACCACCACGACAAGGCGGTGTCGCAGAAGGGCGTGTTCGATCGCGCGGTTTCGGCGATCAAGGCCGCGAAAGCCCGCGGCTTCACCGTCAACGTCAACGCCACCATCTTCGACGGCCACGCCGCGGAAGAGATCGCCAAGTTCCTCGACTTCACCACCGAACTCGGTGTCGGCGTCTCGATGTCGCCGGGCTACGCCTATGAGCGCGCGCCCGACCAGGAACACTTCCTCAACCGCACCAAGACCAAGAAGCTGTTCCGTGACGTCTTCGCGCTCGGCAAGGGCAAGAAGTGGAACTTCATGCATTCCGGCCTGTTCCTCGACTTCCTCGCCGGCAACCAGTCGTACGAATGCACCCCGTGGGGCATGCCGGCGCGCAATATCTTCGGCTGGCAGAAGCCCTGCTACCTGCTCGGCGAAGGCTACACCAAGACCTTCAAGGAATTGATGGACACCACCGACTGGGAAACCTACGGCACCGGCAAGTACGAAAAGTGCGCCGACTGCATGGCCCATTGCGGCTACGAGCCGACAGCGGCCAACGCTGCCCTGGTCAATCCGCTGAAGGCGATGTGGGTCGCCTTGCGCGGCGTCCGCACCACTGGTCCGATGGCGCCCGAAATCAATCTCGATAACCAGCGTCCGGCCCAGTACATCTTCTCCTCCGAGGTGCAGAAGCGCCTGTCCGATATCCGCCGCGACGAGGCGGCTGAAGCCGCCGCCAAGCAGCAGCAGAAGGCCTCCACGGCCGCCTGAGCCGCGCAGACAGCCAATAAAAAAAGCCCCGGTTGACCGGGGCTTTTTCTTTGGTCGAATTCGATTTCTTTGGTCGAATCTCGCGGCTTCGAAGCGCAAGGTGAGCCGGCGTTAGACATCCGCCGTGGCAAGAACCTCACCGCCCAGAAAACCCCGGCAGCCGCGCAGGGAGCGCAGCGCGCGGTTGAAATCGATTCCGGTGGAGACCAGCGCCCGCAGCGTGGTTGGATTGCGCACGAGGCCGCGCAGCACCTTGCGCAAGTCGATGTCGCCGTTGGGCTTGATGGCGCTCTTGGCCAGCGCCGGCAGCGACCGGCTGGCGGGGTCGGAGATAACGCGCAACGCCGCGAACGGAATGCCGGCCTTGGCCGCATAGGCCGCCGCGATATGGCTTTCCATATCGACCGCGGCCGCCCCGGTCTCGGAATGCAGCGCAGCCTTGCAGGCGGTCGCCGCGATCACCTGTTCCACGCCGGCCAGGCCGCCGAAGACCACGCGACGGCGCTTCAGCGCGGCGCTGGCGATCATTTCGTCGTTCAGCGCCAGACCTGCCAGAAAACGGGTGTCGCCGGCCAGGACCTCGGTCGCCACCACCACGTCGCCGGACTTCAACGACGGGTCGAGCCCGCCGGCGACGCCGAACGAGATCACACCCCGGAACGTCCTGGAATCCAGTGTTGCAAGCAGTGCGCGCAATTGAGCGGGATCGCTACTGCTGCAGATCACGATCATGCCGGGCCCGGCCGCTATGCGGGCCTCCTGCACCAAACCTGTCACGATCAAAACCGGCCGAGGATCAATCGAGGTCTGCTCGACTGGATTGTCCACGGTCGCGGCGGCCCCCGCCCCCAAAATCACATCCCGACCCCTACCACCCTGCTGTTGGTGCTTCTCAAATTCCGATACCGCGCCAGCGCCCAGAGCGGAAAGAACTTCGAGTAGCCATGATAACGCAAATA
>JAIEPP010000612.1 GCA_019748335.1 Xanthobacteraceae bacterium | reverse complement strand
GGGCCGACCGCCTCGCGCACGGCGGAGAGGCGGGCGATGTCCTCGCTGACGTGGGGGCGGCCGACCTTGATCTTGGCGCCGCCAAATCCCTGCGCGCGCACCGACAGTGCGTCATCGACCAGTGCCTGCGGCTCGACATGCAGCCAGCCGCCTTCGGTGGAATAGACCGGCACGGAGGCCTGCGCGCCGCCGGCTTCCTTCCACAGCGGGCGGCCCGCGGCGAGACACTT
This sequence comes from Xanthobacteraceae bacterium, assembly GCA_019748335.1. GTDB lineage: Bacteria > Pseudomonadota > Alphaproteobacteria > Rhizobiales > Xanthobacteraceae > Bradyrhizobium. The sequence continues at coordinate 12,633 of JAIEPP010000612.1, read as the reverse complement.
GGCGTCCCACAGCGCCGTATCGACGGCGGCGAGTGCGAGGCTGGTGATGGCGCCGACCGCGGTGGCATGGGTTGAGAAGAACAGCGATTTCCAGATCGCCTCGATGTCGAGCGGATCGCGGCCGAGCAGGCAAGGCGCCAGATGGTCCCGCAGCAGGGCAATCACCGACGAGCCGCCGGTGCCGATCGTGTAGGAATAGCCGGTGCCGACGATGCCGTCGCTGGTGTGGATGCGCACCATCGGCGTTTCCTGCGCGGCGAACGACTGAATGGCGTCGGTGCGGACTGTCTTGGGGACCAGATCGACTTGCAGGACTTCGACACGCACGATCTTGGCCATGGTTTTTCCTTTTTCGTTGGGGCAAACGCCGCGGCTACCATGTCGCGGGGCGCGGCGGATATCAAGACCGGGGATCGCGCCGGTTCTATCCGCGCAGGACTGCCGACACTTCCGCGATCGTTGGCATTGACGGCGCTGCGCCCATCCGCTGGACGCAAATCGAAGCGGCTATGTTCGCATATCCGAAAGCGCTCTGAATCGTTTGACCGTCGGCGAGCAAGGCAGCGACGGCGCCGACAAAGCAGTCACCGGCACCGGTGCTGTCGATCGCTTTGACGGCGCGGCCGTGATCGGTGTGTTGCCGGCCGTTGATGAGGGCCACGATGCCGCGCTTGCCCAGCGTCACGCAGATGATCTGGCTTTCGCGTGCTTGCAGCGACCGCGCGGCCTCGATGAAGCATTCGTCATCATCGCCGTCGCGAAGCTCGGTGCCGGTGAGGAATCCAAGCTCGGTCTCGTTGAGGATCAGGATATCGACGAGATCGAGCAGGTCGTTGCCGAACATGATCGCGGGCGCGGGATTGAGGATCGTGGTCGCGCCCGCCGCCTTCGCCCGTTGGAAGAAGGCGCGGATCGTCGGCAGTGGAATTTCGAATTGGCTGACGGCAACGTCGCCTTTGCCCAGCGACAGCGCGGCGACATCGGCGGGACTGACCCGCGCGTTGGCGCCGGGCACCACGACGATCGTATTGTCGGCATCGGCGACGGTGATGATGGCTGTTCCGCTATGAACCTCGGCGCTGTCGTGCACGAAGCTGAGGTCAACGTCCTGCGCGGCGAGGAACGTCCGCAACTGCTGCCCGAACGCATCCTTCCCCAGCCGGCCGATCAGCGTAGTGGCTGCGCCAAGCTTCGCTGCCGCCACCGCCTGGTTGGCGCCCTTGCCGCCGAGAAAATAATGCACGGCGTTGCCGGCGACGGTCTCGCCGATCTTGGGGTGGCGGTCGGCGGTTGCCACCACATCCATGTTGATGCTGCCGGCGACGAAGACGCGGCCCATGCTATCCCCGACTTGATCCGGTCACGCGCCGGCCGGAAACGCCATCTTGACCACTTCGATATCCTGCAGCGTCGGCAGTCCGGCCTCGTTGCCGAGGCGCTGGATCTTGAAGGTCGACGCGGCGCGCGCGAATACGAAATGGTCATGCCAGCTTTTGCCGGGATGGGCCAGGTAGGAATAGACATAGGCGCCGTGGAAGACGTCGCCGGCGCCGTTGGTATCGATCACGCGCTCGCGTGGTATAGGCAGCGCCGGCAAGGTGTGGACCGCGCCAGTCTCGTCGTACCAGAGCAGCCCCTTTTCGCCTTGCGTGACGCCGCCGACCCGGCAACCCCGGCTCTTGAGATAATCCAGCATCTCCGCCGGCGTCTTGTCCATCTGCTCGCACAGCCGTTCGGCAACGATGGCGACGTCGATGAATTCCAGCAGCTCATGGGTGTTGCTGCGCATGCCGCCGCCGTCGAGCGAGGTCAGGATGCCGGCCTCACGGCACAGCTTGGCGTAATGGATCGCGGCGTCCGGCTGGTGGCCGTCGATATGCAGCGCGCGGCAACCCTTCAGGTTGAGGATCGGAAACGGATGGATGTGCTCGTCGTCGCGGCAGCGGACGATGGCGCGCTTGCCGTCTTTCGGCATGATGAAGGACAGCGAGGAGGCATTGACCTTGCGCGGGTGGACCGAGATGCCGTACTTCGCGCACATGTCCTGGAACATGCGCCCCAGCCAGTCATTGGCGATCGTCGCGATCAGGTCGGGCACGATGCCGAGTTTCGCGCAGCAGAACGCCGCCGTCACGGCGTTGCCGCCAAAGGAAACCGCATAGGCGGAGGCCACATGTTTCTCGTCCCCGGTCGGCATGTGGTCGGTAATGAAGGTAACGTCGATATAGGTCTGTCCGATGAAGAGGGCCTGCATTCGTTTTCCGTCTGTACTGCAGCGAATTGGGCTGAAGGTTGGTTGGGCCCGGCATGCCCACACTAGCACCGGATATCGGAGGGTTTCGCTGAAAATATTCGCAAACCATGCCGTCTTTGCGGCTTGAGATGGCAAGATGATGCGACTAGGACCGTCCTCAAGGCGGCCGGCAGCCCGTAACGGCTGGACACGGCTCCGGGTTTCCCGGACGGTGCGACAAAATGGGAGGGGCTTTTTCGTGATTACCGGTCTCGATCATGTCGTCGTTCTCACCGGCGATATAAAGGCGGCGAGCACGGCCTATCAGACCCTGTTTGCCCGCGCGCCGGCCTGGCAGAACAGCGGCGACGGCGCGGACCGCGTGCTGTTCACGCTCGACAACATGTCGCTGGAGCTGATGGCGCCGAGCGGCGCGGACGCCAACGCGGAGCGCATCCGCGCCGTGCTGGCCGCGCAGGGCGAGGGGCTGGCGAGCCTTTGTTTTCGCACCGACGACATCGCCAAGCTGCACCGCCGGCTCGACCGGCTGACCCTGAAGCCGGAGCCGGTGGCCGAGGTCGAAAGCCGCGACGCGCTCACGGGCGCTGTGCTGTCGTGGAAGCGCACCCGGGCTGCGACCGACGCCACCCGCGGCGTCCGGCTGTTCTTCATGGAGCGGGACAAGGAGCGCCCGCTGTCGGTGCGAACCACCCCGGGCGCCATCACCGCGATGGACCACGTCGTGGTCTCGACGCCGGATCCCGAGCGCGCCGCCGCCCTCTACGGCGCTCGGCTCGGGCTCGACATGGCGCTCGACCGCTCGCATCCGGACTGGGGCCGACTGATGTTTTTTCGCTGCGGCGACCTCGTCGTCGAGGTGACGCACCGGCCCGGCAAGCCGGTGGATGCGGAAGGCATCAAGCAGGACAGGCTGCGCGGCATCTGCTGGCGCGTCGCCGATATCGACGCCACCCATGCGCGGCTTGCCGCCGCCGGTGTCGACGTCTCCGAAGTCCGCACCGGCCGCAAGCCCGGCACGCGGGTGATGACCGTGCGGCAAGGTACCTGCGGGGTGCCGACGCTGCTGGTGCAGCCGTCGGCGGGGAGGGCGGCCGACTAGCCCAGCCGTCATTGCGAGCGCAGCGAAGCAATCCATCGTGCCGCGGAAAGAAAGAGTGGATTGCTTCGTCGCGTTGCTCCCTTGCACAAACGCTTCGCGTTTGTTGCAGGAAATGACGGGGATGGAGCATCCCGCATTCTCAAACCGCCCCCTGCGTGCTACAGCAGCCATCATGCATCCACCGAGCATCTGATTTGGCCAAGTCCAAACCCGTCAAGGCAAAACCCGCCCTGAAATGGCAGCGCGACCCCGAGGGGATGCGGATCCGCATTCTCGAGGCCGCCAAGCAGGAATTCGCCGCCCATGGCCTTGCCGGCGCGCGGGTCGACCGCATCGCCGTCAATGCGGGCGCCAACAAGCGGATGCTGTATTACCATGTCGGCAACAAGGAAGACCTCTACCTCGCGGTGCTGGAAGCTGCCTACGACAAGATCCGTTCCGAAGAGCGCGGGCTCGATCTCGAACATCTCGATCCGCCCGAAGCGATCGAGCGGCTGATCGACTTCACCTGGAACTATTTTCTCCGCAACCCGGAATTCCTGGCGCTGCTCAACACCGAGAACCTCGCCAAGGCGCGCCACCTGAAGCGCTCGACCAAGGTCAAGTCGATGCACTCGCCGTTCGTCGAAATGATCCGCACCGTGGTGATCCGCGGCGTCGAAAGCGGCGATTTCCGCGTCGCCGTCGATCCGGTGCAACTGTACATCTCGATCGCGGGGCTGTGCTTCTTCTATCTTTCCAACAGCGCCACGCTCAGCGTGATCTTCGGCCGCGACCTCCTGAAGAAGGAGGCGAGGGACGAGCGCCTCGCCCACATGGTGGCGCTGGTACTGGCCGCGCTGACCGGGAAATCCACCGCGGATTTCGGCAAGGCCAAGGTGCCGGGTGCGCGGGCGGCAGCGCATCAGCCGGTGTAGGTCGTCATGGTGAGGAGGCGCCTTGACGCCGTCTCGAACCATGAGAGCCCGGCTGTGGCATCCTTCGAGGCGCTACTTTGCGGCTCCTCATGAGGCTCGGGGGCTTTTGCCCGGCGCTGCTTTTTGCTCCGAACCGCTGCTTCGCGGGCAATTTTGCCGGACAAAACCCACTTGCCAGTATTTATCCAACGGGTTAATTTCTCCCCCGAAAAGACGACCGGACAGGGAGCGAGACGTGGCCGAGGCGAAGGCGCCCAGCATTGTGTCCAGAGCGCTGAATGCGGCGTGGCTGCGGCCGTTTCTGTTCCTGATTTTCATCGTGGTGGCCTGGGATCTCGCGATCCGGCTATTCCGTATTCCCGCCTACCAGATCCCGTCGCCCGGCGACGTGCTGGCGGTGCTGTGGACCGACTGGCCGGAACTGCTGCGACAGGCCTGGCCGACCACCTACGCCACCATCTGCGGCTTTGCGCTGTCGGCGCTGTTTGGCATTCCCGTGGCGATGCTGATCGCAGGTTCGAAGACGGTGGAGAGCTATGTCTATCCGCTGCTGGTGTTCTCGCAGTCGGTGCCGAAGATCGCGATCGCGCCGCTGTTCGTGGTCTGGTTCGGCTTTGGCATCATCCCGAAGGTGATCTCGGCGTTTCTGCTCGGATTTTTTCCGGTCGTGGTCTCCGCGGTGCAGGGTTTCAAGTCGGTCGACCCTGACATGGTCGATCTCGCGCGCGCGATGCAGGGCAGCCGGTTCCAGGTGTTTCGCGCCGTCAATCTGCCGCATGCGATGCCCGCGATCTTTTCCGGCCTGAAGGTGTCGGTGACGCTCGCCGTCGTCGGCGCCGTGGTCGGTGAGTTCGTCGGCTCCAATTCCGGCATCGGCTATGTGCTGCAGCGTTCGATCGGCACCTTCGATCTGCCGACGATGTTCGCGGCACTAGTGATCCTGGCGCTGCTCGGCGTGGTGCTGTTCTGGATCGTCGACCGCATCGAAAAGCTCGTGATCCCCTGGCATGTCAGCCAGCGCGAGGACATTATTTTCGCTTCATGAGGCAAGAAAGACGACAACAGAAGTTCGACCGTCATTGCGAGCGCAGCGAAGCAATCCATAGCGCCGCAAGTGGAAAGATGGATTGCTTCGTCGCTGACGCTCCTCGCAATGACGGGGAAATGGAGGAAAACATGATACGAACAATAGCCGCGGTTGCGACCGCGTTGATCTGGGCCGCGCTTTCCGTGGTACCGGCATCTGCCGCCGACAAGGTGGTGCTGATGCTGAACTGGTACGTCTATGGCGAGCACGCGCCGTTCTATTACGGCAAGGCCAAGGGCATCTACGCCGCCGAAGGCATCGACCTCGAAATCCAGGAAGGCCGCGGTTCGGCGGCGACGACGCAGGCCGTCGCAGCCAAGACCGCCGATTTCGGCTATGTCGACGTCCCCACCATGATGCGCGCAGCCGTCAAGGGAGCACCGATCACAGCCACCGGCGTGCTGCTGCAGACCAGCCCGATGTCGGCGATGGGTTTTGTCGAGAAGAACATCAGGAAGCCCGAGGACATCAAGGGCAAGACGGTCGCGATCACGCCGGCCGATTCCATGACCCAGATCTGGCCGCTGTTTTTGAAGAAGACCGGTTTGAAGGAAGCTGACTTTACCACGGTGGCCGGCGACGGCCAGACCAAGCTCAACGCCGTCATCAACGGCCAGGCCGATCTGTTGCTCGGCTATGTCATGGATCAGTCGATGAAGATCAAGGACGCCACCGGCAAGGACGTCTACCCGATCAAGTTCGCCGACTACGGCATCAACATGGTCTCGTCCGGCATCGTCGCCAACACCGACTACGTCAAGGCCAATGCGGCTCTGGTCAAGCGCTTCATGTCGGCGACGACGAAGGCGGTCGAAGCCGCCGAGAAGGAGCCCAGGGCCGCGGCGCAGTCGATCCTCGATGCCAACCCGAAGGGCGGCAAGATCGATACGCTGACCCAGGGCTTTGAGCTGACGATCCCGCTGTACCGGACGCCGGAAACCAAGGCCAAGCGGCCGTTCGAAGTCACCGACCAGAACATGACCGACACGGTCAACCTCATGGTCGAATATGGCGGGCTCGATGCCAAGGCCAAAGACAATCCGAAGGCGTTTTACACCAACGATTATCTGCCGAAGGGTGGCTCGTGAACGTCGGGGGCCTCATGGTTCGAGACGCGCGGCGTTGCCGCGCTCCTCACCATGAGGGTCTCAGACCTCATCCTGAGGAGGCGCGAAGCGCCGTCTCGAAGGATGAAGCCCGTGTGCGAAAGACGGTAACGGACTTGATGCGATGATCCCCGCAACCAAACCAACCACCACCGACCAACCCGGCGCGCATCTGCGCCTGGTGTCCGACCGCTCCGCCGGCGCAGCGCCGGGCATTACCCTCTCCGGCGTGTCGAAAACCTATCGTTCGCGGGACGGCGACGTGCCGTCGCTAAAACCGCTGGATTTTCATATCAACGAGGGCGAGTTCTTTGTCGTGGTCGGCCCATCCGGCTGTGGCAAGTCCACGCTGTTGAAGATGATCTCGGGGTTGCTGGCACCCTCGACCGGCAAGATCCTGGTCGACGGCGAGCAGGTGACAAAGCCGCACGGCAATGTCGGCATCGTGTTCCAGAACGCGCTGCTGCTGCCTTGGCGCAATATCCTGTCCAACGTGATGCTGCCGATCGATATGAAGAGGCTGCCGCGCCAAGAGTACCTGCTGCGCGCGAAAGCCCTGCTGAAACTGGTCGGGCTCGAAGGCTTCGAGAAGAAACTGCCCTGGCAGTTGTCGGGCGGTATGCAGCAACGGGCGTCGATCTGCCGCGCGCTGGTTCATGATCCCAAGATCATGCTGATGGACGAGCCATTCGGCGCGCTCGACGCCATGACGCGCGAGAAGATGAATGTCGAATTGATGCGGATCCAGCGCGAGACCGGCAAGACGGTGCTGCTGATTACGCATTCGATACCGGAGGCCGTGTTCCTCGCCGACCGCGTGCTTGTGATGACCGAGCGGCCCGGCGCGATCGCGGCGATCTACGACGTGCCGCTGCCGCGACCGCGTTCGCTGGATTCGATGGCCGATCCCGCCTTCACCGAACTGGTGCAGCGTATTCGCAAGCACTTCTTCACCCAAAGCGCGCTGGATTGAAAGCTGGCCCGATGCCGTATCGCCTGACCGTACGAGACATCTCGTTCTTCGAACGCCCGGTCAGCTTCGCCCGACCGTTCCGGTTCGGCGCGGTCGTGATCAACGCGACGCCGCAGATGTTCGTGCGTGTCGAGATCGACGTGGAAGGCAAAGGCAAGGCTATCGGCGCCAGCGCCGAGTTTCTGGTCGCGAAATGGTTCGACAAGCGGCCGCACCTGTCGCCGGAGCAAACCATCGATGAGCTGCGCCGATCGCTCTTGATCGCGCGCGAGCTTTACCTGGCGCATTCCGGCTTTACGACCGGGTTCGGCCTGCACGCGGCCTGTATCGCCGCGCAGGTCGAGGCCTGCGCCAGGGAGGACATTCCGCCACTGGCCGCGGCCTATGGCCCCGCCGAGATCGACAAGGCGATCCTGGACGCGCTGCTGCGCTGCGTTGGGGCCAATTTCTTTGACGGCATGGCCGCCAATATCGGCGGTGTCGACGCGCGGCTGTCGCGCGACCTTGGCGACGGCGACGTCGCGCAATTCCTCAGCGGTCGCAAACGGCTGGAGCGGGTCGCGATCCGTCACACCGTCGGCATGGACGATATTGTCGAAGGCGCGGGCGGCGTCGCCGACGTCAAGGAAAACGCCGGCGCGCGCTACTTCAAGCTCAAGCTCAATGGCGATCCCGAGGCCGACACCGCGCGCCTGATCCGAATTGGCAGGGAACTGCTCAAGCACGGACATGACTACCGCGTCACCCTCGACGCCAATGAGCAATATTCCGATCCGGCGGCGCTCGGCCTGCTGGTCGACCGTCTCGATCGTGGCAGCGCACTGAAGCCGATCGCGTCGAAACTGCTCTATATCGAGCAACCGATGCCGCGCGACATCACCAGGGCATCGCCGCTCGGTGCGCTGGCGCGCCGCGACTTCATCATCGACGAAGCCGACGATTCCTACGATGCATTTCCGGTAGCCCGCGCGCTCGGCTATCGCGGCATCTCGTCGAAATCCTGCAAGGGCATCTACAAGTCGGTGACCAACGCCACCCGTGCGGCGAAATGGAGCGCGGCCGGAGAAAAGTGCTTCATCGCCGGCGAGGACCTGACCTGCCAGGCGGGCCTCGCCGTGCAGCAGGACCTCGCGCTCGGCGCGCTGATCGGCGTCACCCATGCCGAGCGCAACGGTCACCATTACGTCGACGGCTTTGGCGAAACGCCGGCAGCCGAAACGCAGGCGTTTCTCGCAGCCCATCCCGATCTCTATGCCGATGACGGCCATAAGGTCCGGCTCGCGATCCATGACGGCGATCTCCTGACGGGATCGCTGACGACACCAGGCTTCGCCTCTGCCGTGCATCCGGATTGGTCCGCGATGTCGCCGCTGGCACAGCCAGCACCAAGAAGCTTCCCAGGTATTCCTTTGGAGAAAGCAGTATGACGACCAAACGCCTCGGCCTGATCATGAACGGTGTGACCGGCCGCATGGGGCTCAACCAGCATCTGATCCGCTCGATCATCGCGATCCGCGATTCCGGCGGCGTGCTGCTCGCCAACGGCGACCGCATGCTGCCCGATCCGATCCTGATCGGCCGCGACGCGGAGAAAGTTGAACGTCTCGCCAAACGCTTCAACGTGACGCGCTGGTCGACCGATCTCGACAAGGCGCTGGCCGACAAGAACGACACCATCTTTTTCGACGCCGCGACCACGCAGGCGCGGCCGACGCTGCTGACCAGGGCGATCGAGGCCGGCAAGCACGTCTATTGCGAAAAGCCGATCGCGACCAACCTGGACGAGGCGGTGGCGGTGCTGCGGCTCGCCAACGCCAAGGGCGTCAAGCACGGCACGGTGCAAGACAAGCTGTTTCTCCCGGGCTTGAAGAAGCTCGCTTTCCTGCGCGATTCCGGCTTCTTCGGCCGCATGCTCTCGGTGCGCGGCGAGTTCGGCTACTGGGTGTTCGAGGGCGGCTGGCAGGAAGCGCAGCGGCCGTCGTGGAATTACCGCAGCGAGGACGGCGGCGGCATCATCCTCGATATGGTCTGCCACTGGCGCTACGTGCTCGACAATCTCTTCGGCGAGGTCGAAAGCGTGAGCTGCACCGGCACGACAGATATCCCGGAACGTTTCGACGAGAAGAACAAGAAGTACACCGCGACCGCCGACGACTCCGCCTATGCCACCTTCCGCCTCAAGGGCGGCGTGATCGCCCATATCAACATGAGCTGGGTGACGCGGGTCTATCGCGACGATCTCGTCACCTTCCAGGTCGACGGCACCCATGGCTCGGCGGTGGCGGGCCTCACCGAGTGCATGATCCAGGCGCGACAGGCGACGCCGCGGCCGGTGTGGAACCCGGACGAGAAGCGCACCCACGATTTCTATGCCGACTGGCAGAAGCTGCCGGAGAACGTCACCTACGACAACGGCTTCAAGGAACAGTGGGAAATGTTCATCCGCCACGTCTGCGAGGACGCGCCGTATAAGTATACGCTGCTGGAAGGCGCCAAGGGCGTCCAGCTCGCCGAATGCGCGTTGCAGAGCTGGCGTGAACGGCGCTGGATCGACGTCGCCCCGATCGAGGTGTGAGGAGAGGAAAAAGCTCATGAACAAGCCGGTCATGCCGATCTCTTCGTTATCTCTGAAGCTGCCGACCGCGGATCGCAGCATCGAAACCTACCGACTGGCGGCGTCGCGGACGTTTCCGGCGAAACTCGAAGGCACGCTGAACCGCGTGGCGTTTTCCGCCGCCCATGTGGCGGCCGATCCGCTCGCCGATGGCGATCCCTGGCTGACCTCGGCAATCGACTGGGACCGGACCATTGCCTTCCGCGAACATGTCTGGGACCTCGGCCTCGGCGTCGCTGAAGCGATGGACACCGCGCAACGCGGCATGGGGCTGGACTGGCCGACTTCGCTGGAGCTGATCCAGCGCTCGGTGCGGGCGGCCAAGGCGAGGGGCGGCGCCCTGGTGTTTTCCGGCGCCGGCACCGATCATCTTGCGGTCGAGGATGCCAAATCCATCGACGACGTGATCCGCGCCTATGAGGAACAGATCGCGGCGGTGGAGAAGGCCGGCGGGCGCATCATTCTGATGGCGTCGCGGGCCCTGGCAAAACTCGGCCGCAGCGCCGACGATTACGCCAGGGTTTACAATCGGGTGCTGTCGCAGGTGCGTGAGCCCGTGATCATCCACTGGCTCGGCGACATGTTCGATCCGGCGCTGGCGAATTACTGGGGCACGCCTGATCTGGATACGGCGATGGATATCGCGGTCGGCATCATCAACGCCAACGCCGCCAAGATCGACGGCGTCAAGGTCTCGCTGCTCGACAAGCAGCGCGAGATCGACATGCGCCGGCGGCTGGACAAGAACGTCAAGATGTATACCGGCGACGATTTCAATTACGCCGAACTGATCGCCGGTGACGACAGCGGTTTTTCGCACGCGCTGCTCGGCATTTTCGACGCCATCGCACCCGCGGCGTCCTACGCGCTGTCGCGGCTGGCCGCCGGCGACGAAGCCGGCTTCCACGACGTGCTCGGTCCGACGGTGCCGCTGTCGCGGCATATCTTCAAGGCGCCGACGCGGTTCTACAAGACAGGAATCGTGTTCATGGCCTATCTCAACGGCCATCAGGATCATTTCACCATGGTCGGCGGGCAGGAGAGCACGCGCTCGACGCTGCATCTGGCCGAACTGTTTCGGCTCGCCGACAAGGCCGGGCTCCTGTCCAACCCGGAACTGGCGACGCGGCGCATGCAGACGGTGCTGGCGACCCGCGGCGTCGAGCCGTGATGCGGGATTTTTCGAAAGACCATCGCTGGCTGTCGCTGAACACCGCGACGGTGCGCAAGCAAGGCGATCTCGTTGCGATCATCGAGGCCTGCGCGCGTCACGGCATCGGCGCCATCGATCCCTGGCGCGACCAGGTCGCGGCGGTCGGCCTCGAGCGTACGGTGCGGGCGGTGCGCGACGCCGGGCTCGAATTGTCCGGCTACTGCCGCGGAGGCATGTTCGTCGCCGATGCGGCGCACCGGACCGAGGCGCGCGACGACAACCGCCGCGCCATCGATGAGGCCTGCGCGCTCGGCGCCCCCTGCGTGGTGCTGGTCGCCGGCGGACTGCCGCAATATTCGCGGCCGGGCAGCACGGCCACAAAGGACATCGCCGGCGCGCGGACGCAGGTGCATGAAGCCATCGCCGAACTGCTTGTCTACGCGAAGGCCGCGAACATGCCGCTCGCGATCGAGCCGCTGCATCCGGCCTACGCCGCCGACCGCGCCTGCGTGAATACGACGAAGCACGCGCTCGATATCTGCGACGCGCTCGATCCTGCGCGCAGCGGCGCGCTCGGCGTCGCGCTCGACGTCTATCACATCTGGTGGGATCCGGAGCTGCTGCCGCAGATCGCGCGCGCCGGCAAGGAGCGACTGCTGGCGTTTCACGTCTGCGACTGGCTGGTGCCGACAAGAGATATTCTCAACGACCGCGGCATGATGGGTGACGGCGTCATCGACATCAAATCGGTACGTGTAGCGGTCGAGGCGCAGGGCTTTGCGGGTTACTCCGAGATCGAGATTTTCTCTGACGACTGGTGGAGCAAGCCGATGGATGAGGTTTTGCAGACCTGCATCGCGCGGCACCGGACGGTGGTCTGACGACACACGATGGAAGGAGCGTATCAAGATCGTTCAGGACGGCAGCGCGCTGTGCCAGGGATGAGCGATGTTGTCTCGTAATCGAACTGCGCGCGCCAAGATTGATCGTGAGCGCGCGTCGCATTTCCGGTTCCAGATTTAACCTTTTTCCGGCCTATTCAGCTTAACAAAGGGTTATGATTGTGCGCGCACACGCTCCGGCGTTAGTGCTTTCGTAAGGATGATTTTTCCTTAGCGAAGAGCGTCAACATGAAACTTCTTTACGCGATTGCAACTCTCGCCCTTCTCTCCACGTCGGCCCAGGCCTCTGGATGGGACGTCGTGGAGCGTTGTACCTGGAGCAGGTTCTACGGCAGGGTGTGCACGACGTCGTACCGCAATCAACCGCCGCGCGACGAGGCCCAGGACCGCGAGGACGAAAAAGCAAGACGCGCCTCGATCGAGAAGTGGGAAGCGTTCTGCAAGCCGACGCGTACCTTCGACAATGAAGGCGTTGGGCGCCTGGTTTACGCCAAGAAGGGCTGTGAGTTCGGCCGCAGCGAGTAGCCC
>JAIEPP010000240.1 GCA_019748335.1 Xanthobacteraceae bacterium | reverse complement strand
GGCAAAGGGAGCTGACTGTAAATCAGCCGTCTTATGACTTCGAAGGTTCGAGTCCTTCTTCCCCCACCATCCTGCTTTGCGCCAAGGCGCCTGACAAAAGCTTTCCCATGAGCGATCGCGATCGAAAACCGCCGTTCCGCCGTGGCGGCGGCAAACCCTTCGAAAAGGGCCGCAAACCGGGCGGACGGCCGGCTTTCCGGGAGCGGAACTCGAGCCCGGACGGGCCGGTGATTCTCTATGGATGGCATACGGTTTCGGCCGCCTTGGCCAACCCGGAGCGGCAAATCCAGAAATTGTTCCTGACCGAGAACGCCGCCCGGCGCCTCGCGGACGAGAACATCGACACCAGGGTGACCCCGGAAATCGTCCGGCCGAGCGTGATCGACGCGCGGCTGGGGCCGGATGCCGTTCACCAGGGCCTGCTGGCGGAGACCGAGCCCCTCGCCTCGCCTGACATCGATACGCTGCCCCAGGAGGGCATCGTGCTGGTGCTCGACCAGATCACCGACCCGCACAATGTCGGCGCCATCCTGCGCTCGGCGGCGGCTTTCGCGGTCAAGGCGATCGTCACCACGGCCCGCCACAGTCCCGAGGCGACCGGCGTGCTGGCAAAATCGGCGTCGGGTGCGCTGGAGATGGTGCCGATCGTGACCGTGCAAAATCTCGCCCGCGCGCTCGGCGAACTGAACGATCAGGGCTTCCTGACCGTCGGTCTCGACAGCAAAGGCAGCGCCGATCTCGGCGCGGTCGAATTGCGTCAGCCGCTGGCGCTGGTGCTGGGCGCCGAGGGCAAGGGCCTGCGGCAACTGACCCGCGAGACCTGCAGCGTGGTGGCCCGCCTCGACATGCCCGGCGAGATCAAGAGCCTCAACGTGTCGAACGCCGCGGTGCTGGCGCTCTACATCGGCGCCAGCCGATTGGGGCTCATGAAATGAAAGAGCGCCCGCTCGCGAAACGCGAACGGGCGCTGATTTCCTGAATCGTCTTCAGATCAGTAGTAGCGGCGCAGCACCGGGTGGCCGTAGCGATACGGCGCGTAGCCGTGGTGATAGCTCATGCGCGGCGAAGGATAGTAGCGCGGCGCATACGTGCCATGGTGCCGATAGCCGTAATGCGGCCGATAGCCGTAGTGCGGGCGGTAGCCATAGTGATGCGGACGGTGATAGCCGTAGCCATAACCGGAAACCGAACCTTCTTCATAGGTCCGAACCGGCGCGAAGTTGCCCGGACCGGTATAGGTCGGGCCCTGGTTGACGTAGTAGTACTGCTGCTCCGGCGCGGCGAGCCGCTCATGAGCCCAGCCGCCGCCACCGCAGGGGTTGCAGCCGTAATCGACGACCGGCGCGGGCGCGACGTAAACCGGCGCGCCGCAAGGGGTGTAACCGCATGCAAAAGCCGGCGCGGCGACGGTGACGGCAACTGCCGCGATCAATCCTGTAAACAAATGACGCATTACTCTCTCCTGTAGGTGTTCGTTGACGTCGTTTCTGGTTTCTTTTCGGCTTGCTGGCTTTTTTTAAAATGGAACGTGCGGCCTTCGCGGCCTGAAATCGTGCCGGCCCCGGTCCTGCGGCGCGTAAATGATCGCCGGCGGTTCGACCGGCACGCTGGACTGCGCCGGCAGCGGCGCCGACTGGGCCGACCATGATTGATGATAGCTCTCGGCCGGCTGCGGCAAGCGGCGATTGGCCGGCGGTTCGATTTCGAGCCGCCCGTAGCCCGGCAGATTGCCCGCGCTCGGATAGTAATGGCCGACGTTCGGAACCGGATCGATATAGCGGCCGCCATAGATGGTCGGCTGCACATGGGTGCGCTTCTCGAGACCCCAGTCGCCCTCGACCACCGCATAGGATGCATCGACGCCGTTGATGATGATGGGCACGCCGGCGCGGCCGGGAATCACGATTTCAAAGCCGCCGCCGGCAAAGGCCGCCGACGTCGTCGCCATCAAGATTGCCAGTGTCACGCCAATGCGCATCGCTTGTGATCCCCGTCTTCCTCGGCGCGTAATTTAATTCAGGGCACAACCTGAGGGGTTAAGGCGCCGGAGCAAACTGCCGGTAAGCCTAACGCGCCAGCGTTAATGTCCGTTCAACTCCGAGAAATCGCGATAGTGAAAGGTTAACGCCTCGGCTCCGACCCGGGCCAACGCCCGGTTTTATTGTCATTTGGCCGGCAATATCGCACCATCGCCCGCGCCCGAACCTGCTGAAATGGAAAAAATGCCGCACCCCGATGCCCCCGCGAAAAACGTGCTCTGGATCATGTGCGACCAGCTTCGCTACGATTACCTCGGCTGCAACGGCCACCCGACCCTGAAGACGCCGAACATCGATGCGATGGCCAAACGCGGCGTGTCGTTCTCCAACGCCTATGTGCAGTCGCCGATCTGCGGCCCGTCGCGGATGTCGTTCTATACCGGCCGCTACATGCGCTCGCACGGCTCGCACTGGAACGGCTGGCCGCTGCGCGTCGGCGAGCCGACGCTGGGCGATCACCTGAAGAAGATCGGCGTCCGCAACGTGCTGGTCGGCAAGACCCACATGGCGCCCGACCTCGAAGGCCTGAAGAGCCTCGGCATCGCGCCGGACTCCATCATCGGCGTGCATGTGTCGGAATGCGGCTTCGAACCCTATGAGCGCGACGACGGCCTGCATCCGACCGGGCGCCCTTGCCCGGCCTATGACGATTACCTGCGCCGGCAGGGTTACAACGCCGACAATCCGTGGGAGCACTGGGCCAATTCCGGCACGGACCCCGACGGCAATTTGCAGAACGGCTGGCTGCTGGTTCACGCCGACAAGGCCGCGCGCGTTCCGGAAGAGCATTCCGAGACGCCCTACATGACGCGCCGCGCGATGGATTTTATCACCGAGGCCGAGGGCGACGGCCGCCCGTGGTGCCTGCATCTGTCCTACATCAAGCCGCACTGGCCCTATATCGCGCCGGAACCCTATGCCAGCATGTATGCGGCCTCCGACGTGCAGCCGGCGATCCGTTCGGAGAGCGAGCGCGACAACGCCCATCCGGTATTCGGCGCCTATATGAACATGCGCTATTCCCGGAACATGTCGCGCGACGAGGCCCGCGAAAAGGTCATTCCCACCTATATGGGTCTGATCAAGCAGATCGACGACCAGATGGGCGTGCTGATGCTGTTCCTCGAAGCGCACGGCCTGCTCGACAGCACCATGATCGTGTTCACCTCGGACCATGGCGACTATCTCGGCGATCACTGGATGGGCGAGAAGGATCTGTTCCACGAACAGTCCGCCAAGATCCCGCTGATCGTGATCGATCCGTCGCATGCCGCCGACGGCACGCGCGGCACGGTCTGCGACGCGCTGGTCGAGGCGATCGACCTGGCGCCGACCTTCATCGACTATTTCGGCAGCAAGCCGCCGGACCATATCCTGGAGGGGCGCTCGCTGCTGCCGCTGTTGCACGGAAACAAACCGGCCGACTGGCGCAAGGTGGCATTCTCCGAATACGATTACGCGATGCAGGATGTCCGCCTGATGCTGGGACAGCCGATCGAACGCTGCCGGCTGTTCATGGTGTATGATGGCCGCTGGAAATACATCCACGCCTCGGGTTTCCGGCCGATGCTGTACGACCTCGAAACCGACCCGCAGGAATTCAGGGATCGAGGCGCCGATCCGTCATGCGCCGAGATCGTGGCGCGGCTGCAGTCGGAATTGTTCGACTGGGCGCTGCATCCGAAGGGACACATCACCACGACCAACGAAAAGATCGCCAACTATGCGAGCCAGCAATTGCAGGTGAAGAACGGCGTCCTGATCGGCATCTGGGACGAGGCCGAACTCGGTGCGATCAGGCAGAAGATCGGGATCAAGCCGCAGAGCTAGAGCGGCGCACTTCAGTAGAATCGACCGGACGCCTCGTTCGACCAGCGCTCGGACGGTTCCGCCGCGGGCTTGTCCACCCGCGCCCGCAGCAGCGTGATACCAAGCAGCAGATAGACCGCACAGGTCCACAGCGACTGCCAGTTGGCAAAGCCTTCGTTGAAGACGATATAGACCGCCGACATCATGAGCAGGCCCGCGAACACGGCTTCGGCGATCGGGCGCGGACCTGATCTCGGTGAATTCAACCGCGCCAGCATCGCATACGGCACCACCGCCATGGTCAGTGCGGCGAACGGAAAATCGCGCCAGCGGCCGTCAAAGATCAGGCCGAGTGCGGTTTCCACCGCGAGCAGCGTGATCGCGATCAGCGTGAAGCCAAGCAGCGTCGTCATCAACGTCTGGGTTCGGCGCTCGGACGGCCCCAGCAGTTCGAGGAACGCCGGAATCGTCCGTTCCGACATCAAGGCATGGGTACAGAGCAGCGGCGCGGCAATTCCGGCGGCCACCAGCGAACCCTGGCGCAGCCAGCCGTCGAGCCCGAAACTTTCGTACAGCATCTTGTCGACGCCGACGCCGAGCAAAACCCCGCCAACGCTCGCGGCGACAGCCACCGCCAGCCACGCCGCAAAGCGCGGCGACGACGGCCGACGCCTCAGCGTCAGCCCTGCGGTAGCGAAGACGAGGACGCCAAAAGCGAGCCCCAACGCCATCTGCAGCTTCCAGAGCGGGTAGTTACCAATCGGCACCCCGGCCGGATATTTCAGCTTGCGGTCGCCGGCATTGAACACGCCCCAATAGCCACCGACCGTTCCTTCCCACTTGCGCTTCCAGGGTTCGTCATAGGCTTCGAACAGATTGACGCGAAATTTTTCCAGCCGCGCCCGCTCGAGAATTTCGGAAATGAAACGGGCCTGATTGATGCGTGAGGCCAGCGAGCCGTCGCGCATCCGCCCCTGGCTCGGCCAGCCGGTCTCGCCGATCAAAACCTCCTTGCCGGGAAAGGCAACCGCGACTTGCTTGCGGATGCTGTCGACATGGGCGGCAGCGTCTTCGGCGCGCGGCGGAACGTCCTCCCAATAGGGCAGCATATGCACGGTGACGAAATCGACGTCGGCGGCGATTTCACGGTAGCGCAGCCAGAACTCCCAGACGTCGGCATAGGTCACGGGAACGTGGACGCGCGGCTTGGCCGAGCGAATGAACTCACGGAGATCGGATACCGTCATCTCGCCGCGCAACAACACCTCGCTGCCGACGATGACCGCCGTGACCGTACCGGGATGATCGTTGACCAGCGCGACCGCGTTGTTGATCAGCAGCACGTTCTTGGCGCGATCGCGTCCGATCCAGACGCCGAGCAGAACCTTCAGGCCGACCCGCGCGGCGAGTTCGGGCACCTTGTCCAGCCCGTTGTCGATCGAATAGGTGCGGACACATTTCGAGATTTTAGCGAGTTCGCCGAGGTCCTCGGCGATCTGTTCCGGGCTGACGATCAGCGCCGGGTTATGCGGCGTCTGCTCGCCGCGGAACGGCGCGTAGGACACGCATTCCAGTTTCGCCGCGGGATCGATCGGCGCACGCGCAAGCGTCACCGGCGTGGCCAGCCACCACCACGCCGCCGCGATCAAACCCATGGAAACGAAAAACAGCGCCAGTGGCGTGCGCAAGGCGATCGTCCTATCCTAACGGCAAGCAACTCGATCGGCTGGTCTGGCCGTTTGCGCGATGTCGGGGGAACTCGTAGCATGCCGTTTCGACCAGCATCAAGGTCCGGTGGCGAGCAGTGAGCCCTGCTTCTGCCGCATATTTGCCTCGGTCCCAAGCCGCGTAGTTGAGCCGTGAAGTCAGACGTGAAGTGATGTCCCTCAAAAAGCTGTCCCGGCGCCAGTTCGCCAAGATCACCGGCCTGTCGGCGCTCGGATTATCGAAGAGTTCCGCCGAACCCAGCCGGGCCGATGTGAGCAAGGCAAGCGCGCCCGGTTTTCCGGAGGGCTTTCGCTGGGGCACCGCCACGTCGTCCTATCAGATCGAAGGTGCCGTCAACGAGGACGGCCGCGGCCCGTCGATCTGGGACGTTCATTCGCATAAGCCTGACACGATTGCGGATCGCAGCACCGGAGATACGGCCTGCGACCACTTCCATCGCTACAAGGAAGACGTTCAACTGATGAAGGCGCTGGGCGCCAGGGCCTATCGATTTTCGATCGCATGGCCGCGTGTTTTCCCCGAAGGCACGGGCAAGCCCAATCCGAAAGGGCTCGACTTCTACGACCGCCTGCTCGACGAACTGCTGGCTCACGGCATCGAGCCGTTTGCAACGCTGTATCACTGGGACCTGCCGCAGGCACTTCAGGCCCGCTTCGGCGGCTGGACTTCCCGCGACACTTCAAAAGCATTCGCGGATTACACAGCCTATGTCGCGGGCCGGCTGAGCGATCGCGTGAGGCACTTCTTCACGATCAACGAATGCTCCAGGACGGTTTCGCTAGGCCACGAGTTCGGCTCCGACGCCCCCGGCCTCAAATTGCCGCGGGCGCAATTGAACCAGGTCCGTCACCACATCGCGCTCGGACACGGTCTTGCGGTGCAGGCGATCCGCGCCCACGCCCGCGCCGGCACCAAGGTCGGTCCGGCCGAAAATGCCGTGAGCTGCATCCCCGCGATCGAAACCGCAGCCAACATCCGCGCCGCCGAGATCGCGATGCGCGAACTCAATGGCGGCTATCTGACGGTCATGCTGGAGGGAAAATATCCCGACGCGTATCTGGCGCAGGCGGGCAAGGATGCGCCGAAATACACGCAAGAGGATTTGCGCATCATTTCATCGCCGGTCGATTTTGTCGGGCTGAACGTCTACATGCCCGACCATTACGTCGTCGCCGCCGACAACATCAGCGGCTATACGCTGGCGCCCTTCCCCGCCTCGTTCCCGCACATGGACGCGCCCTGGCTCAGGTTCGGTCCGGAGACGATGTACTGGACGCCGCGCCATGTCGCCAAATTGTGGAACGTGAAGTCGATCTACATCACCGAGAACGGAACCTCGGGGACCGACCAGCCTGAACCTGATGGCGCCGTCTACGATTTGGACCGCGTGATGTACCTGCGCAATTACCTGGCGCAGTTGCAGCGCGCGACGTCGGAGGGCGCGCCCGTCAACGGCTACTTTCTGTGGAGCCTGATGGATAATTTCGAATGGGTCGACGGCTACGAAAAACGCTTCGGGCTCTACCGGGTCGATTTCGACACCCAGCGCCGCACGCCGAAGCTCAGCGCCTCGTTCTATCGCGAGATCATCGCGCGCAACGCCGTGGTGTGATCAGGGCGTGAACCCATAATTTGGAGTCGGCGGACGTCTGCTTTGGTGCTCATAGCCGACTCAAGTTGGACGTCGCGCCATGTCCGAAAAGTGCCCATAAACGGACATCCACAGTCGTGAGTTACTGCGCCGTCCAGCCACCGTCGATAGGAATGGCGGTGCCAGTAACGTTGTGCGACATCGGGTGAGCAAGCCAAAGCGCTAGGGCCCCGATCTCTTCCGGCTGCGACGTCCGGCGGCTTGGCTGTTTCTCCGCGAGCAGATCAGCTATCCCTGCCGCCCTGTCGCCCCCAAAGTGGGCGGCACGAGCTACGATCTGCGGTTCGATAATCGCGGTTTCGATAAATCCGGGGCAGATGCAATTTACGGTAACTCCGCCACTCTCTCGCGAGCCAGCCGACGCGTATTCAAGCGCAGCCACCCGCGACATCCCGATAAGACCGAATTTAGCCGCAACGTAGGGTGCCTTATTTACTGACGCCACCAGCCCATGCACCGACGCAATGTTGATCACACGTCCGAAGCCGCGCTGGGCCATCTTCGGCAGAGCGTGTCGCATCGTATCAAACGCACCAGACAAATTTACCGCGATAATATCGTCCCAGACTTGCCGCGTCGCTTCAGCCAGGCTGACGGTATGCTGAATGCCCGCATTGTTTACCAAGATGTCCGGCCCGCCCCAGTTGGCAACGTCTGCCATCATTCTGTCTATCGCAGACGGATTGCGCATGTCGGCGTCGAAGAAACGCGCATCGGGAGCCCCGCTCGTTCGTATAGCATCAACGGCCGCGGCGCTCTCCCTCTGGGTCGCGAGCCCGTGTACCGCAATCCGCGCACCGGCGGACGCCAGCGCTTTTGCAATCGCCAACCCAATACCCTGTACGGAGCCCGTCACCAACGCTGTCCGACCATCGAGAACTCGTTCCATATTCAAGATCCCTTTGCCCAATGAGTGCTAATTTTACGGGAAGTTCCTCTCCTGTAAATTGGTCCGCTCCGGGTCATTCACGTCGATTTTGGCATATCCGCAACATGTCCGGTTACGGGGGTAATCTCGGAAGTGCGGATTGTCCGCGTTTGACGGTTAAGGACATCGGTGTGAACGTGATTGAAGCGGGCAAACGCCAGGACCGGATCACAGACGCGCTGGCCACAGGTCATGGCTGCGGTGACTACGAGCTGATAAGTCCACGCCCTGGCTAGTCGCCCTTCCGCAAACCCTTGCCCAGCGCCTCATACATGATCGTCTTCAGCGCCAGTTGAATCCGTCCGCCTTGCGTCCGCGAAGCCACCATGAAGATCGCGAGCATGTCGTCGACCGGATCGACGAAGTAGAACGCGCCGCCGGCGCCGTCCCAGCGGTATTCCCCGAGCGGCCAGGTGGTGCCCGGCGGCGGCGACGTGCGCACCGCAAAGCCGAGGCCGAATCCGCTGTTCGGGCTTGGAAAATAGAAGGGCTCGTGGAGGATCCCCGTCTCGGGGCCGATCTGGTCCCTGGTCATTTCCGCCACCGTTTCCGGCCTCAGATAGCGCTTGCCGTCCAGTTCGCCCTTGTTCAGCAGCATCTGTAGGAAACGGGCGTAGTCCCCGATCGTGGTGTTGAGGCCCGCGCCACCGGATTCAAAGCGCCGCGGCACTGTCGGATCCAGGATGCCGGCCAACGGACTATCAAAGCGGTCGGGGGGCAGTGGCTTTGCAATGAGCGGCCACTTGGTCTTGTCGGCGACGAAGTAGTTGGTCTCGGACATGCCGAGCGGATCGAACAGACGTTGCTTCTCGAACTGGAACAGCGTTTGCCCGGACACCACCTCCACGACGCGACCGAGCACGTCGGTCGAATGGCCGTAGGCCCATCGCGTTCCGGGGTGATCGGCGAGCGGCAGCTTGGCGATCCGCTCGGCGAACTCGGCATTGTCGAGGTCGCCTGCGTACAAAGCGGGATTGTTGTACAATTTTTGTACGATGCCTTCGTTGTAGAAGCCGTAGATGATGCCGGATGTATGCCGCAACAGATCCCTGATCGTGATCGGACGCTTCGGAGGCACCAGCCTCAGCGGCGGCTGGCCGGCTTCATCGGAATCGTCGACCCCGACTTTGGCATCGGCAAAGGACGGAATGTATTTCGAGACCGGATCGTCGAGCGAAAGCTTGCCGTCGTCGACCAGCATCATCGCCGCCACCGAGGTCACGGCCTTGCTCATCGAATAGACCTGGAAAATCGTGTCAGCCGTCATCGGCAGGTGGGCATCGGCGTCGCGCTGGCCGAAGCTTTGGAAATAGACCGGCTTGCCGTGCTGCTGGATCAGCAGCGTGCCGCCGGGGATCTTGCCGGCGGATATCTCGCCGCGAATGTAGTCGCCGATGCGATCGAGCGACGCGGGCGAGAATGTCGGCGCGGCGGAGACAGGCTGCTCCGCCCTGCCCGGGGCCGCGGCTACCGCGACCAACGCAACGAGCGCAACGACCGCCGCGATGTGCCATCGGCGCGAGGCGTTATCGATCTTCCACCGGGTCATTGAACCGCCTCCCGCCTCAGCGCACTCCGGAACCCGCTACCCGCTTTTTCGGGATCATGCCCTAATTCGTGATCTTGTAACCGGTCGCCTTCACGATCGGGGCCCAGAACGCGGTGTTGGCGGCGAGTTCCTGGGTCAACCCTTCCGGCGTCGAACCGACCGGGATCAGCCCGATCGCCAGCAGCTTTTCCTTTGCCTCGGGTTTTGCCAGCGCGGTCGCCGCCGCCTCGCTCAGCTGTTTGGCGAAGGCGGGCGACGCGCCCGCCGGCAGCCACATGCCGTACCAGGCGTCGGCCACCAGATCGATGCCGCTCTCCTTAAGCGTCGGTGCTTCCGGGAGGAACGGCGAACGGGTCGCGCTGGTCACCGCCAGAACCTTGACGGCGCCGGCGCGATGCTGCGCGATCGCGTCGGTCAGTGTCACGATTGCGAACGGCAAATGACCGCCGACCAGGTCGTTCATGATCGGCGCGCCGCCGCGATAGGCAACCCGCGTCAAGGGAACACCCAGCACCTGCTCGAGCCTCGATCCCGTGAAATGCGGAATGGTGCCGTTGCTCGGCACCCCAAAGGTCGCCTTGTCCGGGTTGGCCTTGAGCCAGGTCACGAATTGCGCAAAATCTTTTGCATCCACCGCCGGTCCCACGACCACGCAAAACTCGAAGCGCACCAGTTGCGAAACCGGGACGAAGTCTTTTGCCGCATCGAACGTCGGCTGGTTTTCAACCATCGGCAGCAGATACATCGTCGGACCCGTGGTCACGAGGATGGTGGTGCCGTCGGGGTTGGCGCCCCTGACGGCCTTGATCCCGATCAGCCCGTCGCCGCCGGTGCGGTTTTCGACGATGATGTTGCGATCGAGCGGCTGGCTCATGTACTGCGCCAGCACCCGGCACAGCGCGTCACCGCCGCCGCCGGCCGCGAATGGAAAGATCATCTTGGTCAGCGGACCCGATTGGGCGAAGGCCTGGCCCGTCACCGCAGCCAAAGAACAGGCAGCACTTCCGGCCAGAAAATCCCGGCGTTTCATCCGTCTCTCTCCTCAAAATGGTTCCGCTTTATGCCCGCATCGACGGCAGCAAGCCAGCGTCAAGCCAAGGTTGGACTAAGGTTAGACCAGGGCGGTTTCGATGATCGTCATCAGCCCGATCGCAACCGTGACCACGCCGACCGCGCCTTGCAGGCCGTGATTGGCAAAGGTGAGCCAACGCGCGGTAACCGCCAGCGGCACCGCGATCAGGGTCGACAGCGCGCCCATGCCGATCATCGAACCGATCCCGAACAGCGCGACATAGCCAAGCCCGACCGTCGGACTGGACGCCTGCGATACCGTCAGCACCAACAGCGCGGCAGAGCCGGCCATGCCGTGCATCAGCCCGACCAGCAGCGTACGCCAGCGAAAGCCGTGCTCGTGGGCATGGGCGGTGCGGGCATGCGGCGCAACTTCACCGGCATGGCTATGGGCATGGAAATGCACCGTGCCGTCGCCGTGACCATGTTTATGAAAATGCACGCGGTCGCGCCACAGCCGCCACAGCACATGGCTGCCGAGGCCGACCAGCATGATGCCGACGGCGGTCTCGATCGGCCGCGCCATGCTCTCGGGGATGGCGCGGCCCAACAGCAGGGCTGCGCCGGCAAAGACGAACAGCGTCAGCGTATGGCCGAGCCCCCAGGTCAACCCGTGTTTGACGATGTCACCGACCTGGCTGCGGCGCGCCGCGATGCTGGAGACGGCAGCGATATGATCGGCCTCGAGCGCATGCTGCATGCCGAGCAAAAAGCCTAACCCGAGAATTCCGAACATACGCCCCCTGACCGCTCTATTGGGGCATCAAATACCAGATCGAAGCCCATGTCAGGTCAGAACTTGGTCAGGCCAAGGGTTTGGGACACAGCCAGCCCGCACTAATCCACGGCCAGCGGAGGCGGCCGACAACATGCGCATCGCCGCCAGTCGGACCGATGGGTCAAGATGCGGAAGGCCGAACTTCACATCGGTTTGATCAACACACAACCCTTCCTGGCGGAACATCCGTCGACCTCCACGGTTGGTGCGCTCCAACACCTCTCGGAGAATCCTCATGACAAAATTCGGTATTTTCGGTGCCGCCGCACTGGTCGCGTCCGCGCTGGCGAGCCCCGCGATGGCGCAGGAGGTCATCCCGAACCCGGGCAAATGCGCGCAGTACTACCCGAACGCCAATTGCCAGAACTATGGTCCGGGCAATCCCTACGAGCGCCGCTATCAGCGGCAGACCTATCGGGACCAAACCTACTATCGGAACGACGGCCGCTGGCACGACAGCTACAACCGCTATGATGACGGGTTCGGGCCGGCCGACGTCGCCGCCGGCGTGGTCGGGGGTGCGGTAGGCACCGCAGCCGCCATCGCCGGCGCCCCGATCGGCGGTGAAGCCTACGCCCGCCGCAACGGCTTTGTCTGCGTGCCCGGCACCTGGACCCGCGGCGAGGACGGCCGGATGCACATCTGCCAGTGAGCTGGCCGCGACCGGACACAGAAAAGGCGGCCAAAAGGCCGCCTTTTTCATGCCCGCCCGCAAATGGACGGCCCCATCCTGGTCATCAAAAGTAGCAAAGCGTTGCCAACACGTACCCTTGGGCGCAATCTCGTGGCACGCGCATCAGACGCGAACGGGGAGCGAAACCATGAAGGCAAAGGAACTCGACGGCCGCTATCGGGACAAGGACGGCGCGATCGGCACGAAGCACGGCAATACGCTGGTCGGCACCTTGCGCAAGATCTACGGCAAGGGTTTTGCAGCCGGTTATCCGGACAGCACCACGCTCAGCGAAGTATTACAGCAGTTGAACGAGACCTCGCTGAACCAGTTGCGCCGCGACCACGGCACCGGGCATCTGGACCACAAGATCGGTGAAGCCTCGAAGTAAGGCTAAAGCGGAAAAGGCGGTCCGAAGGCCGTCTTTTTCCGTGCGCGGGCATCGCGAAACAGGGGGCTTCCGTTCTGGCCCTTTGCGCGCAAGTCTGGTATTCGGGCCGCCGAAGATCGGATCGACGCAGCCCGGCATTTTGGTACCTGCCTATCCCCCTTCATTCGCCGGTTTAGCTCAGCGGTAGAGCAGCGGTTTTGTAAACCGAAGGTCGGGAGTTCAATCCTCTCAACCGGCACCA
>JAIEPP010000581.1 GCA_019748335.1 Xanthobacteraceae bacterium | reverse complement strand
GACACCATCAAGCTCGAAGCGCTGCAAGCCGCAACCGGCTTTGCGCTGTCGCCATGCGACAGCACCATGAAGCAAAATCTCGTCGACGCGATGACGGCCTATGTCCACGCCTGGCAGGTCAAGATGGATTGTCCAAGGCTCGCGAACGTGCCGATGTTCTGCGGCGACGAAAAGCTGAGAGCGGCGGTCGCGGCCTTTTCGACGCCGCTCGACAGCCGCCTCGCGGTGGCCGTCGCGCAGGCGTTCAGCCAGCCCGGCATCACCATTGCGGATTTTTCGGAGACGATCCGCTACGACATGCTCCGCTTCGGCGGCCCCGCGCTCCGGCCCGGTATTTCGCCGGTCTGCGAACCCCGGCTGCGCACCTCCCCGCTGAGAAAGCGATGAGCGAGCGTGGCTCATGGGATCGGACACCGCTGAAGGGTTCGAGCTCGGGACATCGACAGCGGTTCAACTACGCCGGATGCCCCGGCGATTTCCGCGCCATGCCGTCGAACGCATCGAACAGCCGCTCGCGCCAGGCATAAACCGGATCTCCTTCGGCGAGCAGCCTGAACGGTGAGACCACGCGCGCCCACTGGAACGGACCGAACACGATGTAATCCGCGTAGTTCGGCGTGGCGCCGCCGAGAAAATTTTGCGTTTTCAGCGTCAGCCGCAGCGGGTCGAGCGATTTGCGAAAGCCTTCGACCGCCTCGTCGCGGCCGGCCATGATGTCTTCCAGCGGCTTGCCGAAGCGCGCCTCGCGGGACTTGCGGAAATAGGCGGCGTCGACCGGCTTCAGGTTGAGCGGAATGTCGGCGATGATCAACGGAAAGATGCCGCCGACCACATTGAGGTCGCCCCACCAGTTCAGCATCCGGGCCATCGCGCGGCCACCCTCGCCGCCGAACAGCGAGGGGCAGTCCGGATAGCTATCCTCGAGGTAGTTGGCGATCGCCCAGGAATCGACGACCGAGGTTTCGCCGTCGAGCAGCACCGGCACCTTGTCGGACTTATGCGGCGCAATCGCTTCCTTGTCGGTGAAACACCACGGAATCGTTTCCGCCGACAGCCCCTTGTGCGCCAGCGCCATCCGCGTCCGCCAGCAGAACGGGCTGAACGGCCGGCCGGCGTCGGTGCCGACGAGTTCGTAGAGTTTGAGTGACATTGAGGTGCCTCGGTCGTCATGCCCGCGCTTGTCGCGGGCTTCCACGTCTTTGTTTCCGGCGATTGTAAAGACGTGGATGGCCGGGACAAGCCCGGCCATGACGAAGCGCGTAGTTCAACTACTCACTTCACTACCGCCGCCGTCTGCCCAAACAGCAGCTTGCGCTCTTCCTCGGTGCGGATCGCGGGCTGGCCGAAATTCGGATTGACCTCTTTGGCCTTGGCGTAAGCGCGTTCCGTTGCCGGCCGGGCGCCGATGGTTTCCATCCAGCGCTTGAGGTGCGGGAAATCGTCGATGTTCTGGCCCTGGTTCTTGTAGGGCACGATCCAGGGATAGGCTGCCATATCCGCGATCGAATAATCGCCGGCAATGAATTCACGGTCGGCAAGGCGCTTGTTGAGCACGCCGTAGAGCCGGTTGGTCTCATTGACATAGCGGTCGATGGCGTAGGGCAGCTTTTCCACGGCGTAGTTGCGAAAGTGGTGGTTCTGGCCGGCCATCGGCCCGAGCCCGCCCATCTGCCAGAACGTCCACTGGATCGCGTCGTAGCGGCCGTAGAGGTCGGCGGGCAGGAATTTTCCGGTCTTCTCGGCGAGGTACAGCAGCATCGCGCCGGACTCGAAGATCGAGATCGGCTTGCCGCCGCCCTTCGGCGCATGATCGACCATCGCCGGAATCCGGTTGTTCGGCGCGATCGCCAGAAACTCCGGCTTGAACTGATCGCCCTTGCCGATGACCACCGGGAAAATCTTGTACTCCAGCCCGGTCTCTTCGAGGAAGATCGTTATCTTGTGGCCATTCGGCGTAGACCAGTAATGAAGGTCGATCATCGGCGTGTTCCCATCCCTGCATGAATTCAAGCGCATCTCGAAGTGGATGCGGATGCATGAATTTGAGCCGGGAGGTACGGCTAAGTCAATGGCGCCCGCAAGACCGCGCGCGAATGTGATGAAAGACATTCCCGCGCCCAGCGCATTGAGACGGCGCGGATTTGGGCCTAGGCTGACCAACAAGCTTTTGCGGATTTCTCGACACACACTTGGGGAACGCCGATGACCACGGATATTGCCCGCCGCGATTTTCTGAAAGCAACCGCCGCCTTCGCCGGCGCTGCCGCCACCAGCGCCTTCTCATGCGTCGAGATCGCAAACGCCGCGCCGATCGCGGTGCCGACGGTGGACAAATTGTCGATCAAGGTGCTCGTCGATTCCAGCTTCGATCAGTTCTTCCGCCCCAGGCAGGCCGGAGGCGTCTCGATCACGCCGCTGCCGAGAAGCGCCGATTACCGAAAGCCGGTCCATAGCGAGTGGGGCCTGTCGCTGTGGCTGGAATCGCAGGCCGCCGGCAGCCAGCGCACGCTGATGCTGGATTACGGCTACACGCCCGAAGTTTTGATCAACAACATGGAGCTGGTCGGCGCCGATCCCTCCAAGATCGACGCGCTGATCGTCAGCCACGGCCATTACGATCATTTCGGCGGCCTGCTCGGCTTCCTCGACCGGTTCCGCGACAAATTGCCGGCCGAGGTCAAGCTCTATGCCGGCGGCGAGGACAATTTCTGTCACCGCGTCAACGCCACGCCGACCAAAGGGCAGTTCACCGATTTTGGCGCGCTCGACCGCCGCCAGCTCGCCTCGCAGAAGATCACCACCGTACTGTGCGAAACGCCGACCGTGATCGCGGACCACGCCTTCACCACCGGCAAGATCACCCGCCGCAGCGGGGAGCGCGTGCTGCCGCAGACCTGGGTCGAATTCGGCATCAAGGACGGCCTCGGCTGCAACATCGGCCACTATCTGCCGGCCGAGATGGAAGGCAAGATCGTGCCCGACGAGCACATCCACGAGCATGCGACCTGCTTCAACGTGCGCGAGATGGGCCTGGTCGTGATCTCCTCCTGCGGCCATGTCGGCATCGTCAATTCGGTGAAGCAGGCGCAGGAAGTCTCCGGGATCCAGAAGGTCCACGCCATTGTCGGAGGCTTTCATTTGGGACCGGCGCCCGCCGACTACCTCAAGCAGGTGGTCGGCGAGATCAAGGCGCTTGAGCCCGATGTGCTGATCCCGATGCATTGCAGCGGGCTCAACTTCATCAAGGAGGCGACGGCGCAGATGGGCGACAAGGTTTTGGTCACGACGACGGGCAGCCGCCTCACGTTTGGAGTATGATTTTCCGCGCCGGCTTCATCCTCTGGCTGATGCTGGCGCCGGTAATGGCCGGCGATGCGCCCACACGCTCGCCGGCGGAGATCATGGACATCCTGATGTGGAACAGGGAGCCGGTCGGCGGCCCCTTCGAACTCATCGACCACACCGGCAAGCCACGCACCACCAGCGACTTTCGCGGAAAGCTGATGCTGGTCTATTTCGGTTTCACTTTTTGCCCCGACATCTGCCCAACCGACCTGCAAGCGATCGGGCAAACGCTCGACAAGCTCGGCGCCGAGGCGGACAGCGTGCAACCGCTGTTCATTACGGTCGATCCCGAGCGCGACACCGCGCAGCATCTCGCCGAATATGTGCCGATGTTCCATCCGCGCCTGATCGGCCTCACCGGCAGCGCCGAGGCGATCCGCAGGGCCGCCGACGCCTACAAGGTCTACTACGCGAAGGTCGATCCGCCCAAGGAAGATAGCGGCCACTACACCGTCGACCACACCGCGTTCATCTATCTGATGGACCGCGACGGCAATTATCTCGGCTTCTTCCCGTCAGGCACCACGGCGGATCGGATGGTGGAGATCATCCGGCCGCGGCTCACTGAGACAGCGCGTTAGCAACATGCGCAGCCGTCACCTGACGCGTTCGAGCACCAGCGAGTCTGACGGACCGGTTATCGGATATCTCCTCGCTCAAAGGACCTGACCCAAAAGGCCAGATCTCAAAAAGCCAGGGCGCTGCCGCGCGACAGCAGCAGCCAGCCGCCATAGAGAATGTAATAACTGGCGACGGTGGTGATCAGCCGGTTCGCCCAGCTGCGAAATTGCGCGTCGCTCATCGCTTCCAGGATCCGCCGCGCCAGCGTGGTGCCGAGCATCGAGGCCGCGATCGCAACGCCGGCCAGTACCGGATCGAGCGTCGCGGCCTGGTCGATGATGCCGCCGAAGTAGATCAGCTTGGTGAAATGGCTGGCGACCTGGCAGGTGGCCTTGGTGGCGACGATCTCGCGGCGGCCGAAATTGCCGCCGAGGAAGAACGTATCCAGCAGCGGGCCGGAAACGCCCGTCATCAGCATCAGTCCCATGCAGACCGTTCCGTAGAAGGTGCCCTGCCAGATGCTGTCCGGATTGGGCTTGATGTCTTTCGGCATCAGCCGGGCCAGGAACGGGGTGATGCCGAGCAGCAGCAGCGCGATCGGCTTGTCCGGCACGTAGCGCGTGAGCGACCACAGGCCGAGCGCCAGCGCGCAACCGATCAGATAGACCGACACCGGCCGCCAGCGGATATGCGCGCGCCACAAAAAAGCGCGCCAGCCGTTTGACGCCATCTGCGTGATGGCATGGATCACCATCGCCGTCGGCAGCGGCATGAAGGTCAGCAGCACGCCGATCAGGATCATTCCGCCGGCCATGCCGAACAGGCCCGACAGAAAGGCTGTCGCGACCATCAGCAGGCCGAGCGTGGCGATCAGAAGCGGCGTCATTGGATCGATTCTCCCGTTTTCATGTGTGCCGCGCTTGGACGGATCGTGCAAACCGAGTTATCTTGCCCTGGCATCAGTTTTCCTGAGGGTTACGTGCGGCGGTTGCTCTTTCTCAACGGCATCAAGGCATTCGAGGCGGCGGCGCGCGGCGGCAGCTTCGCTGCGGCCGGCACCGAGCTCAACGTATCGGCGGCGGCCGTCAGCCGGATGGTGCATCTTTTGGAGGAGCGGCTCGGCGTCGCTTTGTTCGAGCGCAAGGCCAACCGGCTGGAGACCACTTCGGCCGGCCGCGCCTATCAGAGCGGGCTGACCCCGATCTTCGACGCGCTGGCGAGCCTGACCGCGCAGGTGACGGCGCCATCCGGCGCGCGGGTTTTGACCATCGGGGTCGGGCCGACCTTTGCGATGCGCTGGTTCATCCCGCGGCTGGTGGATTTTCGTAAACAAGAACCCGACATTGAGGTCCGCATTACCACCGGCGGCGCGGCGGCCCCGTTCGGCGACGACTGGAGCTGCGGCATCAAGCTCGGCGACGGCGAATGGCCGGGCCTGATCGCCGAGCCGTTGTTCGCCGCCGACCTGACGCCGGTCTGCGCGCCCCGGCTGGCGAGCGCGCTGAAGCGGCCAGCCGATCTCAAGGGGCCGACATTACTGCGCGTCGCGCATTCGCCGGACGATTGGCCGTCATGGCTGAAGGCCGCCGGCGTTACCCGCGTCAGCGCGCGCGGACCGGAGTTTCAGTTCTACGGCCAGGCGCTGCAGGCGACGGTCGACGGCCTCGGCATCGCCATGGGCATCCGCCCCTATATCGACGACGACCTCGCCGCCGGACGGCTGGTCGCGCCGTTTACGATCAGCGTGCCCAAGGGCATGCGCTGGTATCTGGTCTATCGAAGCATCCGCACCGAGCAGCGCGACTTCGCCGCATTCCGGCGCTGGATCATCCGCGCGGCGGCGGAGCCGGCCGGACGCCGGAAAGGCGCGCGCCATGCCGGCTGAGCGGATCGACACGTTGATCATCGGCGGCGGCCAGGCTGGCCTGGTGATGAGCCACCGGCTGAAGCAGCGCGGACTATCTCACCTCGTGCTGGAACGCTCGCGGGTTGCCGAGCGCTGGCGAAGCGAGCGCTGGGACGGGTTGAAATTCCAGTTTCCTAACTGGTCGGTGCGGTTGCCGGATTTTCCGTTTCCGCACACCGACCCGGATGCCTTCGCCTCGACCGCCGAGATTGTGACATTCATCGACGCCTATGCAGCCTTCGTCGCACCACCGATCCGCTGCGGCGTCGAGGTGACGCGGCTGCGGCGTCGTGATGGTGCGACCGGCTTCATCGCCGAGACCGCGGCTGGCACGATCGCGGCAAACAATGTCGTCGTTGCCACCGGTCCTTATCAGCGCGCCTTGATCCCGAACTTGCTGCGCGATCACCCGGTGTTTCAGGTCCATGCCTCCAGATACCGGAATCCGGAACAGCTTCCGTCCGGCGCGGTGCTGGTGGCCGGCGCCGGCGCGTCGGGTGCGCAGATCGCCGAGGAACTGCTTCGCGCCGGCCGCCGCGTCTATCTCTCGGTCGGAAGGCACCGCCGGCTGCCGCGCCGTTACCGCGGCCGCGACCTGATCTGGTGGCTCGCGGAGATGGGCATCGACCAGACCCCGACTGCGCAACGCGGGGCCTCGGCATTGGGACCGGTGATATCGGGCGCCTATGGCGGACGGACCATCGACTTCCGCAGCTACGTAGCCTGCGGCATGACGCTGCTGGGGCATTTGCAGGCGGCGCATGACGGGGTGATCGAGGTCGCGCCTGGTCTGGCCCAAAGCCTCGCGGACGGCGACCTCGTCTACGCCAGTTTCCTCAACATGGTGGACGGTTATATCAAACTGCGCGGCCTGGATTTGCCGGAAGAACCGGAAGCACGCGTGGCGCTTCCGGACCCGCGCTGCGTCGCCGAGCCGTTGCAACGCCTCGATCTCAGCGCTGAAAATATCGGTGCGGTGATCTGGGCTACCGGCTACGGCGTCGACTTCGGCTGGATCGATATCCCGGTGAAAGACGCCAATGGCGAACCGGTTCACCAGAGCGGCATCACCGACGTGCCCGGACTGTACTTCCTCGGCCTGCCATGGCTGTCGAAGATGAATTCCTCGTTCCTGTCAGGTGTCGGCGACGACGCGGCCGTGCTCGCGGATCATATTCTGGCGCGGGGTTGAAGCAGGCAAATTTCACGATACCGGCGGCAAATGGCCGACGAAGAAAATTCCGGCGGCCGACAGGGCGACACGCAGCATGCGCGCCAGATCCAGCTTGCGATACGGCTTGGCCAGCAGCAGCACCCCGGAGTCGAGCCGGCCATGGTGGATGATGGCATTTTCGGTGTAGCCCGACGTAAACAACACTTTCAGCGCCGGGCGTCGCTGCGCCATCGCGGCGGCGAGCTGCCGGCCGTTCAGGCCGGGCATGATGACGTCGGTGAACAGCAGGTCGAATGCCGCGCCGCCGTCGGCGATCGCCAGCGCCTCGGCGCCGTTTGCCGCCGACAACGTCTTGTAGCCGAGGCTCTGCAGCTGCGTGGTGACGTAGCTGCGCACCAGCGGATCGTCCTCAACCACCAGGATGGTTTCGTGGCCGCCTTCCAGTTCCGCACTCAGCGGCGCGGTCGCGGCCTGTTCCGGCGAGAGCCCCGCCTGCGGCAAATAGAGTTTGAAGGCCGTACCGAAACCTTCTTCGCTGTAGACCTTGATGTGCCCGTCGGATTGCTTGACGAAGCCGTAAACCATGCTGAGCCCGAGTCCGGTTCCGCTGCCGACCGCCTTGGTCGAGAAGAACGGGTCGAACACCCGGTCGCGGATCGCCTCGGGGATTCCGACGCCGGTATCGCTCACCGCGATCATCACGTAATTGCCGGGGCGAACGTCGCCGTTGTCGGCGGCGTAGCTCTCGTCGAGAATGACGTTCCTGGTTTCAAGCGTCAGCTTGCCCCCGTCGGGCATCGCATCGCGGGCGTTGATCGCCAGATTGAGCAGCGCGGAACTGAGCTGGCCCGGATCGACCATCGCGGCCCAGATCGAATCCGCCAGCATCGATTCAATTTCGATGTGCTCGCCGAGCGTCGGCCGCATCAGTTTCGCCGCTTCGACGATCAGCCGGTTGACGTCGGTGTCGCGCGGTTGCAGCGGTTGCTTGCGCGCAAAGGCAAGAAGATGCGCGGTGAGTTCCGCACCGCGATCGGCCGCCCCGCTGATCAGCTTGGTGATCGCAACCAGATCGGGCCGGTTGGAAACTTCCTCCGCCAGAATTTCGATGGTGCCGGTGATGACGGTCAGCACATTGTTGAAGTCATGCGCGACGCCGCCGGTCAACTGGCCGACGGCCTCCATCTTCTGGGCCTGCCGCAACTGCTCGTCAGCCGCGATCTTTTGCGTCATGTCCCTGATGAAGGCGTTGACGACATAGCCGCTGCGACGGCGAAGCGCCGTCAGCGACACTTCGATCTTGACCGTATGTCCGTCCTTGCGGACGGCGTCAATCTCGAAGCGTTCGCCGGCGGCGGCGCTCTCCTCGCTGCGCAGCAACTGCTCCCGCATTTTCCTGCGGTGCGGCTGCAGCGCCTCCGGCAGCACCAGGCTGATCAGTTGCTTGCCCAGAGCCTCCTGCCGCGACCATCCGAAGATCGCCTCGGCCGTGGGATTCCATTCGCGAATGTCGCCGGCCTCGTCGGTCTGGATAAAGGCGTCAAGCGAATTGGCGACGACGTCGCGCGCCATCTGCTCGCTTTCAAGCAGCGCGGTGGTCTTGGCGCGCGACTCGGCTGCCATGCCAGCGAAGGCCGTGGCCAGCACGCCGATTTCGTGGCCGCCGCCGGCCGGCAGCGCGACGGTCTCGCCGCGGGAAAATCCCTCGACCACTTTGGTCATCTGCACCAGCGGCCGCGTCAGCGAGCGGGCGACGAAGATGGCCAGCAGGACCGCGCAAAACGCCGCGGCCAGCCCGGCGATCAGGCTGGAGTCGCGAACCGCGATGGTTGCCGCCATCAGCTCCGCATAGGGCAGCGCCTCGATCACGGCAATGCGCGGACCTTCCGCCAGCCTCAAGCTCACGATCCCGACCCCGAAGCGGCCGCCGCTGCGGTCCTCAACCACGCGGGGCGCCGTAGCGCCGGTCGCCGGGATCGCGGCGAAGTCCGGAAACTCGTCCTGGATCCGCGCAGGCCTGGCAAATTCGAACCCGAATTCGCGGTCGGGATCCGGATGCAGCAGATAGTCGCCCTGGTCGTTGACGACGTAGCCACGGCGGCCGCCGTTGGTGGCCGTGCGAATCCGCGCGAAGGCCGGCCGCATGTCGACATTGATGATCACGATGCCAAAGGGCCGCCCGTCGGGCGCGTAGAGCGGCGTGGCAACGCGCAGCACCGGAACGCGCGGGGTTTCGATCGCGCCATTTTCCTGATTGAGGTCGACCGCCGAGACATAGACCTCGCCTGCCGGCAAACGGATGGTCTCCGTGAAGGCGGGGCGATCGGCCTTGCGCTGCAATTCGCCGTCCGGGACCGTGCGTGGCGCGCCGCCCGGTCCGGAACGGTCGACCCGCACCAGTTCACGCCCACCGTCATCGACCCCGATGTAGCGGAACTCATGATAATTCGGCTTGGAGGCCAGCTCCGCCTCGAAGCGCCGTCCGAGACGGCGCCGCAACTCCGCCTCTAGGGCTGCCGCCGCCGGATCATTGGCCCGGTTGAGGTGCGCATTCATGATGTCGATGGCCGCGACGGCGGAACGAAAACCGATCACGTCGGCGCGGGCGCCCCGGACCGAGGCGGCAAGCTCGCTGCCGAGCAGTTCGGCGTGGGTCTGCAGCCGATCCAGCGCGCGCGGCAAGGCAAGCGCCGCGATATTGCGATAGGTCAGCACCCCGACCGCTGTCGTCGCCAGCAGCACCAAGGCGACCATCGCCACCGTCAAACGCGTCGACAACCTCATGGATTGCCCTCTGGTGTACCGAATCCGCCGTTCGTACACTGGCCGAGTTCACGATGTCGGCCTCAACATATCGCACGGTCAACCCCCAATCGGGCGATCGCGGCTGATTTCCGCGGCGCCCACGCCCCCTTCCCGTAAAAATGCCTGATGATGTGAACTCGTTCACACCCGTTCCCGCCGCGGCAT
Source organism: Xanthobacteraceae bacterium (assembly GCA_019748335.1). Classification (GTDB taxonomy): domain Bacteria; phylum Pseudomonadota; class Alphaproteobacteria; order Rhizobiales; family Xanthobacteraceae; genus Bradyrhizobium. The sequence goes on along the minus strand of JAIEPP010000581.1, from coordinate 2,872 downwards.
GCTCTCCTGACCCAGGGCAAATTCCGGGAGATCAGCCATGATCTATGGCGGCTTTGAAATTCAGTCGTTCGAAGCGGGGAGAGGGCTATGGCACGCCAGGATTCAACGGACCGATCAGCAACCGGTGGTGATCGATGGCCTGTCGTTTCCGAGGCTCGAGATCGGTTTCGCCTGGTCGGATCCGGAAGCGGCGATCGCCGACGCGAAAGCCCATATCGATCGCTTGATGCCGCGGGTTGCGACGTCGCAATTGGCGGCTTGACGCCGGAAGCGTCCACGAAACAGCCTGCCAGGCTGACCAACTGCCCGGATTGCGACGCCACGCTGGCGGTGCTGCGCATCATCCCTGGCCGCGCCGACGCCGAATACTGGACCATGCGGTGCACGCGCTGCGGGGGAATTCACCTCGACATCGTCAGGGTTAGCGAGGTGACGCAAGGGTCGGACGATCTAAGGGCCTGACGCACGACAGCTGTTCCGTCATTCTGAAGAGCATCGCGAGGCGATGCGTCTCGAAGGATGAAGCCATTGAGCTGGAATTTGCTCCAGCCAAGGCCTAACGCGACGCCGGCATTTTTCCGAACTCGGCTTCCGGCACGATCTTGCGGGTACGCAGGAACCGCGTCGCGCGGCGACAGTTAGTGCTGCGAAACCCACCAGGAGTTCATCGCGCCATGAAAACCCCAGCCGCCATTTTCGCCATTGCCACGCTCGCGATCGTTGCCGCCTCGCCGGCCGACGCCAAGGGCTGCCTGAAGGGCGCCGTGGTCGGCGGCGTCGCCGGTCATTATGCCGGACACCACGGCGTGCTCGGCGCCATCGCCGGCTGCGCCTATGGCCGCCATCGCGCCAACGAACAGGACCGCCGGCCCGACCAGCAGCGCCAGACCCAGGCGCCGGCCGGGCAGGAGAAGCTGTAGCGCTTTCTCAGCGGCCTTGCATCTTTCGTCATGGCCGAGCGTGAACCGGCCATCCCCTCCTCTGCGGAAGCTTTCAAGACTGAGGAAACGTCGGCCCGCCATCAACATCCGCGAGCAGGCTGCGCACGGCAACCTCGTGCAGAACACCAACCATCGCCGTTCGGGATGAGGGCGGCCATTCGCCTCCTCGAGAACGCTCTTTCCATGCGACCGGGCAAACGTGACCCGCATCACGGCGGCGAGCGATGGGCCGCACCAGATTGGCGGCGCCCTTGCACCGGAATCATCGCCATGAATGCCGTCACGACTCCAAAACCGTCTGCGTTGAACCTGATCGAAGGCATGACGCTGACCGCCGTCTTTCAGGCGTTCCCGACCTTCACCGCCGCGGTGCTGCTGGTGAAACTGGCCAGCTCACCCGAACGCGCCAGCCCTCCCGGCGGAGTCGCGCTCTTCATCGGGTTGGCCATGCTGTTTCATACCCTTGTCGTCACCTTTCTCGGGCCGCTGTTTCCGCGATTCTTCAAGAACGCTTATGAACCGCTGTTCCACGACGCCACACTCTCCTTCGGCGAGAAGATCGCGCGCTGGCGGGTACAGCCGGTGGCCTCACTGCAACTGCTGACGACGGTGATGATGTTGTCGCTGCTGGCGGTCGCTGTGGTGAGCGTGAGGTGAGGTTGCAATGCCACAGGCGTCGCATTTTGCGCTGGCCAGCGGCGGGTGAAGTTGCAATCCAGTTGGGTCCTTGTTAGCCAAGCCGCGCGGCAATCGGCCGTGCTCCGAACCGATGGAGGCTGTCATGCGCAAGTATCGCGATCTCGAAAACCTCCCCAGCTTTCAGCATCACGCGTAAGCGGCGGAAGTCATTCCCTTCGGAAACCCACGTCAAGCGTGGACAACGTATCGTCCATGGCGATGTCGAGTTGATCGAAAAGCTCGGCCGCAACGACCTGTGTCCTTGCGATTCTGGACGCAGGTTTCAAAACCTGCTGCATGAAATCCGGCTCTTATGACGGATCGAACCGGGACGACTACTTTTAGAGAGTAGGTCCGGGCGGCTTTGCGTTGTCCAAGAGGCACCTCTTTCTTTTACGTTCAGAAAGAGATGCCTCGTTGGGCTACCGCTTCTTCCACCCGCCCCGATGCCCTGGCGCGCCACCGCTCGATCGCGGCGACGGGCCGAACTCGGGGCCGGACTGGCGCGAGTCGGTCGGCTGAATAACCTTGCTGGTGCTGCCGAACGGTTTTTTTGGCAGTGCGGCTTCGGGGCGGAAGGGGAGGGATTCCGGGCCGTGCATTTCGTCGAGATGGGGTTTGTGGACTTTGGAGGTCGATAGACCACCGCTGCCGCTCACCCCACCCCGCGCTGCGCGCGACCCCGAGAGCGAGCTTTGCTCGCCTCTGCCCCCTCCAGGGGAGGGTGAAGAAGCGCCGCGCATTCCGCCACCCTTCTTCATCGTGCTCGCGGGCAAATTCGCCGCGTCGCCGTACTTCTTCGTTCCCGCATAGGCACCGGCCTTCGCGGCGACGCCGCGCTGCTTGATGGTGGGGTCGTCGACCACCGCGAGTTCGGTGGCGCGGAGGCGTTTGACTTCGTCGCGCAGTCTGGCGGCCTCCTCGAAGTTCAGATCGGCGGCGGCTTCGCGCATCCGGGTTTCGAGATCGCCCAGCACCGCCTCGAAATTGTGGCCGATCGAGATGACGTCGTCGGCCATGCCGCCGTCGCCGATCTCGACCAGCACGTGGTCGCGCTCGTAGACCGAGTTCATGATGTCGCCGATCGACTTCTTGATGCTCTCCGGCGTGATGTTGTGCGCGGTGTTGTACTCGACCTGCTTCTCGCGGCGGCGGTCGGTTTCGGCGATGGCGCGTTCCATCGAGCCGGTCATCTGGTCGGCATAGAGGATCACCTTGCCGTCGACGTTGCGCGCGGCGCGGCCGATGGTCTG
>JAIEPP010000078.1 GCA_019748335.1 Xanthobacteraceae bacterium | reverse complement strand
ATGTCGTTCTGAATGGTGCCCGAGAGTTTTTCCGGCGGAACGCCCTGTTCCTCGGCGGCGGCGACGAACAGCGCCAGAATCGGCAGCACCGCGCCGTTCATGGTCATCGACACGCTCATCTGGTCGAGCGGAATGCCGGAGAACAGAGTGCGCATGTCGTAGATCGAATCGATGGCGACGCCGGCCATGCCGACGTCACCGGTGACGCGCGGATGATCCGAGTCGTAGCCGCGATGGGTGGCGAGGTCGAATGCGACCGAAAGGCCCTTCTGGCCGGCCGCGAGGTTGCGGCGGTAGAACGCATTGGAATCTTCCGCGGTGGAGAACCCGGCATATTGCCGGATGGTCCAGGGCTGGTTGACATACATCGTCGGGTAGGGGCCGCGCAGATAGGGCGCCGCGCCCGGCCAGGTCTCGAGGAAGTCGATGCCTTCGAGATCGCTTTCCGAATAGCTGGTTTTGACCGGGATGCCCTCCGGCGTCAGCCACGGTTCGGCGCGACCTGCGGGCGCTGCGGGGGCGACGGGTTCGAAAGCGAGTTCTGCAAAGTTCGGTATGCGGCTCATGGTACCCATTCTAGCATATTTGGCGGTCGCGATCTCAGCGTTTTGTTTGACGCGTTTTCTTCACGCGAACCGGTCTCCACTTCGCTCGAAAGCGCTTTCTAGTCATGGTCCGGATGCTGGTGGCTGATGATGCCGCCGAGCTTGTCCGCCCCGTAATTCTGCAGCGTGGTCTGGCTCGGCAGGTTGGAGATGCCGACCACCCAGCCGAGCCGGGCCTCGGTGCCGTATTGCCGGGTCGGAACCAGCCGGTCCGGCCGGTCGAAGGTGCCGGTCATGATCTCGATCCGGGGGCCGTCGATGCGGCGGAAGCTAAGCGGCGTGCCGCAATCCTTGCAGAAATCGCGTTCGGCGATCGAGGAGGATTTGAACGCGGCCGGCTGGCCACGGGTCCAGGCGAAGTCCGCATGTTCGATATCGGCAAAGGAAGCGAACGGCGCGCCCGACGCCTTCTGGCACATCCGGCAATGGCAGATCGAGATCTTGGCCGGTGCGCCGGACACGGCAAAGCGGATCGCGCCGCACTGGCAGCCGCCGGTCAGAACGGTTTTGTTCGCCGTCGTCATGCTCACTCCATCCGCTGCCAGGCATCCCTCAGCATCGCCAGCGCATCGCCGCCGGCGAAGATGAAATCACCGACACCGGCGTCGCGCAGCGCGGCCTCGTGTTCGCCGGGCCTGCCTGCCAGATAGATATGCTTGGCGCCGGCCGCTTGAAGGGCCTTTGCGGCAGCGACGGCGCGCTCGGCATAGACCTTGTCGGAGGAACACAGACACACGGTTGCCGTGCCGGACGCCTTGAACGCGGCGGCAAGCGCTGCCGGATCGGCAAAGCCCTCGGTGTCAACAGCCTCGATGCCGCCGGTCTCGAAAAAGCTCTTGGCAAACGCGGCACGCGCGGTGAAGTCGGCGGCGGTGCCGAGATTGGCTAGGAAGATCTTTGGCCGCGCGCCCACGCTCTTCAGGCGGCTGTCCGACTTGTCGCGCAACGCCTCGAACGGCGCGGCGAGCCGCATCGGTGGCATCCCGTCGAATTTGATCTTGGCCTCGCCATAGGGCGGCAGCACCACCGGTCTGGCGTCGAGCACGGCGACATCGGCCTCGTGCAGATTCGGGAATTCGCTGGCTCCGGTCAGCACCTCGCGTCGCTTGGCGATGTTGGACTCGCGCACGGCCCGCGTTGCCGCCACCTTTTGCTGGATCAGGTTCTGTTCGAGCGAAGCGAACAGCCCGCCGGCCTTTTCGATTTCCTGGAACAGCGACCATGCGGCCTCGCAGAGCTGTCTTGTCAGGGTTTCGATGCCGCCGGAGCCGGCGGCGGGATCGGACACCTTGGCGAGGTTGGATTCTTCCAGCAGCACCAGTTGGGTGTTGCGCGCGGCGCGGCGGGCGAATGGGTCGGGCAGGCCCAGCGCCAGGGTGTGCGGCAGAACGGTGATGGCATTGGCGCCGCCGAGGCCGGCGGAGAAGGTCGCCATCGTCGCGCGCAGCATGTTCACGTAAGGGTCGCGCTGCGTCAGCATCCGCCAGGCAGTATCGGCGGCGATGAATAGCGGTTTTGGCGTCAGGCCACAGGCCTGTTCGATCCGCGCCCACAGCAGCCGCAGCGCGCGGAATTTGGCGAGAGTCAGGAACTCGTCGGCGTCGGCGGCAAGCCGCGCATAGACCATGCCTTGCGCATCTTCCAGGGACACGCCGGACGCTTCGATCGCGCGCAGACAGGCAACGCCGCAAGCCAGCACGAATGCCAGCTCCTGCACTTCCGATCCGCCGGCATTGTGGATCACCCGTCCATCGGCCGCCGCGAACGGGCCCTTGAAGCCCATCCCGGCCAGGCCCTTGATGGCGTTCGTCAACGCGGGCGCGATCTCGGCCCAGCTAAAGGGGCTGCGGCCCCACGACGAGCAGGCCCCAAGCGGATCGAGGCCGAAGCGGATATCGCAGGCTGCAGGATCGAGACCCCGGCGCTTGATATATTCGGCGACGTGAATGGCGGCCATCCGCGACTGCGGTCCGATCTGAAGTTCGACGCTGATGCCGGCATCGAGAAAGACGCCGTCGAGGACTTGCTCGACGACTTCGGCGGTCGGCTCCATTCCGACGCCATGCGCGGCATTGGCGCCGACAAAGACCAGCGCCAGCCCGGTGGCGCCGTTCTCCAGATCGTGCAGCGCCTGCATATTGGCGGCTTTGGCGTTGGGATGATCGACCCGCTGGATGATCTGCCAGGGCGCGGCAGCGGCGCGGCCGGCGACCGGGGCGGCGCCTTTGGCGCGGCGATAGATCGGTTCGATCTTCAGCCCATCGGAGGTCTTGCTGACCAGTTTCTCGAACGGCGCACCCTTCAACACCCCGTCGACCAGCTTGCGCCAGTCGTCGTAGCTCGCCGGGGCAAAATCCGCGGCCAATTTCAGCTCATTCTGTGTGGTCATCCGGCCAATCGTTTCCTGAAGCGCTTCTTCATATTTGACCGGAAATTGCCACGTGGCGGCGGACAAGCCAAACGGTTGTTTTGGGTCAATCGAGGTCCGGCAACCGCAAAATACCGTCGGTCGACAGCTCGGCCAGGGCCGCCGCCACGCGGCGTCCCGCAATGACACGGTCGGGTACAACCTCGGCGAGCGGCACCAGCACGAAGGCACGCTCGAAGAGCCTCGGATGCGGCAGCGTCAGTTCCGGCTTGTCGATCTTGACGTCGTCATAGGCGATCAGGTCGAGGTCCAGGGTGCGCGGACCCCAATGCCGTTCATGGGCACGGTCGCGGCCGAACTTCTTCTCGATCTTGTGCAGCGTGAACAGCAACGCATGGGGATCGAGGCTGGTGTCGATTTCGATTGCCGCATTGACGAAGGGGGCCTGCGCCTCGTCGCCCCAGGGCGGCGTGGTGTAGTCCGACGACCGCGCCAGAAGGGCGGCCTGCGTCATGCCGCAAATGTTGGAAATCGCCTTTTGGAAAGTCGCGCGGACGTCGCCGACATTGCCGCCGAGCGCGATCAGCACGTCCGCCATGTCAGGGCGCTTGCCGGGTGCGCGTCAGTATCACGCCGACATCCTCGAAGATCGCGGCGATCGGCGCGTGCGGCTTGTGAACGGTGACCTTGACCACGCTGATGCGCGGGAACGCCACCAGGATCGCCTCGGCGACGGCGCCGGCCGCGCGTTCCAGGAGCTTGTAGTTGGTGTTCTTGAACGCCGCCGTCGCGGTCGCCACCACATTGGAATAGGACACGGTGTCGGCGAGACGGTCGGTGCGCGAGGATTCCGAGAGATCGACCGAAAGGTCGAGATCGATGACGAAGCGCTGGCCGACTTCGGTCTCGTGCTCCATCACGCCGTGACGGGCATGGATGACGACGCCGGTAATGAAGATCGTATCGGTCATTCCTGGTCCCTGATGGCCGCTGCGACGCGCAGCGCCTGTACGGTTTCCGCGACGTCATGGGCCCGGATGATTCGCGCCCCCTTTTGTGCGGCGAGGAGATGCGCGGCAATCGAGCCGCCGAGCCGCTGATGCGGTTCCGACGGCGTCACCGTGCTGATGAAGCGCTTGCGCGAGGCCCCGACCAGCAGCGGCAGTCCGAATGAAGACAGTTCGTTCAGCCGCGCCAGCACCGCCATGCTCTGCTCCGGCGTCTTGCCAAAGCCGATGCCGGGGTCGAGCACGATATTGTCTGGCGAAATCCCGGCCTTTGCTGCGGTCTCGAGCGAACGCGCGAAGAAATCCGTGACATCGTTCATGATGTCGATGGCGGGATCGGCGCGGTCGCGGTTGTGCATGACAATGACGGGCACCCCGCGCGCCGCCACCAGGGTGGCCATCTCGGGATCGCGCTGCAGGCCCCAGACGTCGTTGGCGATCATGGCGCCCTGGTCGAGCGCCCAGGCCACGACGGATGATTTCATGCTGTCGATCGACACGGGAACGCCTGATGCCACGATCGCGGGAAGCACCTCGCGCAAGCGCTTCAGTTCCTCGTCTGCCGATATTGGCTCCGAGCCATAAGGCCGGGTGGACTCCGCGCCGATGTCGATGATGTCGGCGCCCTCGGCGACCATTTTTCGGGCTTGCGCCAGAGCGCGCTCAGGGACGGTGAACTGGCCGCCATCGGAGAATGAATCCGGCGTCACGTTCAGCACGCCCATGACCGCCGGTATGGGTCCGGATAGCAACGTGGCCAGCACCGAATGGCCGGACGAGCCGGCCGCAGCGGGCGCCTTGTCAGGTGCCTCAGCAGGTCTGGAAATGGTTGCGATCATGCGGTCGCTTTGCGCGGTCCGCGCTAGCGAGTCAAGACGGGAAAGCCGGCACGCCGGCCGGGCCAAGAGGCGGTTTTAGTAGCTGATTTTGGGCGCCAGTTTGCGCGCCTGTTCGATCAGTTGCTCGACGGACCGTTCCGAGGGCAGGACACGGACCAACCGGCGCTTGGTGTTGATGTCCTTCATGCTCTCGGCCAGTCGCGACGGGTTGCGCAGCGCCAGTTCGCGCACCGTGGTGACGCCGGCCGCACGCACCAGTCCGACTTTGGCCTTACCCATCCCGGGAATGCGCATGTAGTCGGAGAAATTGGCCCATTCGAGCAGCTGCTGTTCGGAGATCCCGGTCTTCGCCGCGAGCGCCTTGCGCCCCTTGGCGTCGCGGGCGGCTTCGAGCAGCGCTTCGGTGGTGCGAATACCCTGCGATTTCAGTTTCGAGGCAGAGTAGGCGGTCAGGCCTTCGATCGCGGAGAGGGGATATGTCATGATACTCGATGCAATAGAATGTGCTGAGACTGAAGGTGCTTCAAAAGGGTGCTTCAGGCGAACTGGCTAAGGCCCGGCGTCCCCGAGATGATCTCGCCCATTTTGTCCGCTCCGATTTTGTCGCGGCCGAACCGGAAAAGTTCACGCGCGACGTTCTGAATCTCGTTCATGCCGAGGCCGAGCGCCATCAGCTTGGTGCCGAGCGCCATCAGGCCGCCGCCCATCAGCCTGGAGAGGCCGCTATTGCTGCTCGATGCCGCGATCGCAGCGTCGGCACCGGGTATTTGGTCGATCAGAGCCTGAACCTTGTCGGAGGGGCCCTCGTTGCGGAGGAACCCCAGAACAATGCCGATGGTTTTTTCAGCCACAGCACTATCGATGGCGGCCTTGGTGGCCAGCCCTCCAATCAATTCGTCCATATTTGCCCCGCCCTCAGCCGGTTTTACCGGGTCGTTTGCTTGTAAAATGATCTTGAGCGTCTGTTCTGTGAAATACAAGCGATCCGCGCACACGGAAGCGATTTTCGTTTGAGATCGCGTCGCAAGTGTTGCAGCAATGCAAGAGTAAGCATCTGATTCACGCCGGTTTGTCGCAGCGCGCCATCCGCTTTTCCACGGGGGTTGGAAAAAAGTATGAGATGCGCCGGCTAAGAGCGAGAGGCTACGTCGATATCCGCCAACGGTTTCAATCGACGGGGTGGATGCGATATGATTGGGTCTGACGGCAACCATAGCTCCCGGACATACGCGAAGAGGCGATCTGATGGCGACCTCCGATAACAAGACGGCCGATACCGACGAGAAGATTTTTATCGGCAAGGGCGAGCAGTCAGCCTGGCTGACGCTCGCGCTTGCCAATCGGCATGGCCTCGTTACCGGCGCGACCGGAACCGGCAAGACGGTATCATTGCAAGTTATGGCGGAAGGTTTCGCGCGCGCCGGTGTTCCCGTGTTTGCGGCCGATATCAAGGGGGACCTGTCCGGCATCTCCGAAGTCGGTGAGGCCAAGGATTTCATCGTCAAGCGGGCCGGCGAAATGGGGCTGAACTTCCAGCCCGACCAGTTCTCGACCGTGTTCTGGGACGTGTTCGGCGAGCAGGGCCATCCGGTCCGCGCCACCGTCACCGAAATGGGCCCTTTGCTGCTGTCCCGGATGCTCGATCTGAACGACGTGCAGGAAGGCGTGCTCAACGTCGCGTTCCGTGTCGCGGATGAAAACGGCCTGACGCTGATCGACATGAAGGATCTGCGGGCGCTGCTCGATGCGATTGTTCCCGACACCGGCAAGAAGGGCCCGGATGCCGACGAGGATCCGCTGGCGCTGATCCGGAAAGCCGCGCAAAGCTTCGGCAACGTCACCAAGGCGACTGTCGGAACCATTCAGCGTTCGCTCCTGGTGCTGGAGAACCAGGGTGCCGCGAAATTCTTCGGCGAACCGGCGTTGTCGCTGAAGGATTTCATCAAGACCGACAGCGACGGCCGTGGCATGGTCAATATCCTGGTGGCCGACAAGCTGATGCAGAGCCCGCGGCTCTACGCCACCTTCCTGTTGTGGATGCTGTCGGAGCTGTTCGAGGAATTGCCTGAAGTAGGCGACCTGCCCAAACCCAAGCTGGTGTTCTTCTTCGACGAGGCCCATCTGCTGTTCACCGATGCGCCGAAAGCGCTGATGGACAAGATCGAGCAGGTGGTGCGGCTGATCCGCTCCAAGGGCGTCGGCGTCTATTTCGTCACGCAGAATCCGATCGACGTTCCGGACAAGGTGCTGGCCCAGCTGGGCAACCGCGTCCAGCACGCGTTGCGCGCCTTCACCCCGCGCGACCAGAAGGCGGTCGCAGCCGCGGCGCAGACGTTCCGGCCCAATCCCAAGCTCGACACCGCCCGCGTCATCATGGAACTCGGCAAGGGCGAGGCGCTGGTCTCGTTCCTCGAGGGCGGCGGCACGCCGGCGATGGTCGAGCGCGTCATGATCCGGCCGCCGACGGGACGGATCGGGCCGATCACGCCGGAAGAGCGCAAGGCGATCATGAACAACAGCCCGGTGAAGGGCAAATACGACACGTCTGTTGATGCCGAGTCCGCCTATGAGATGATTCAGGCGCGCATCGCAGGTACGGCGGCGCATCCGGATGACGGATCGGCCGGCGGCGGCGGAGGCGGCATTCTGGGCCAGATCGGTTCGATCGTCGGCACCATCTTCGGCACCAATGTTTCGCGCGGCAGGATGTCGACCGGCCAGATCATTGCCCGGAACGTGACCCGCACCGTCACCAACAAGGTGGTCGGCGGTGTCGTCGCCGATCTCGGCAAGTCGGTCGGCGGCGCGCTCGGCGGCTCGGTCGGGCGTGCGCTGGTGCGCGGCGCGCTTGGCGGGTTGCTGCGGCGCTAGTCAAGCGAGTGATGCGCCCAAATCCGTCATCCTGAGGTGCGCGCTCTTGCGCGCCTCGAAGGATGAACGGCCACCGGCCGGGCCGCGCATCCTTCGAGGCTCACCCTTCGGGTTCGCACCTCAGGATGACGGGTTAAGCGTATCGTTTCAGATCAGGATCATCATGCGCTACTGTCTGCCTCAATGATTGTAACAACGCCTCCCCCAGATTCCCGCAACAGAACTGCGTTGAGATGGCCATCGCTGCGCGCGCCGATCGATGTGCTGTTTCTGCTCTGTTGTGTTGCGCTGACGGCCGACGTGCTGGTCCCGGAAATCTGGGGCCACGGCAAGACCAAGGACTATCCGCTGTGGTTCTGGGCCGGCCAGCAGGTGCTGCAGGACAACAACCTCTATCCCGACAATCCCGGCGCCTATTTCGATTTCATCTATCCGCCGCTGTCGGCGGTGCTGCTGGCGCTACCGAGCTGGTTCGGCAAGATCCCGCTGTATCTGTGCCTGTCGCTGCTCAACGTCGTCGCGTGGTGGATGACCGCGCAGTTCGCCAACGCGATGACGGGATCGGGGCGAACGCCCGGCCCCTGGCTGTTCGCGCTGCCGGGCTTCGTCACCGTGACCTTCGTGTTCGACATGTTCGATCTCGGGCAGCCGAACCTCGTGCTGCTGGCGCTGATGCTGTACGGCTTCTGGCTGTTGCGGGATGGTCGCGGCTGGATGGCGGGAAGCATGTTCGCGCTCGCCACCGCCATCAAGGTGTTTCCGGTGGCGGTGTTGCCCTATCTGGTGTGGCGCCGGCAATGGGCGGCCGCCGCCAGCATGCTGGTTTTCGTCGGCGTGTTCTTGTTCGTGCTGCCGGCGCCGTTCCGCGGCTTCGAGCGCAACGCCCATGAATTGAAGACCTGGTACCGGGGCATGGTGGGGTCGAGTTCGGAAAAGGGGTTCGGCCAGCGCGACGAACAGAACTGGTCGTGGGTCAACCAGTCGATCATCGCGATGACGCACAGGCTGACGCGGCCGATCAACTACAATCAGGACGACCCGGCAAAGCCCGTCCGCACCATGAATGTCGTCAACCTGGATTTCAAGACCGCGAACCTTCTGGTGCTGGCGATCTCGCTTCTGATCGGGCTTGGCTACGTCGCGGTGATGCCGCCTGCCGCGCGCCGCACCGAACGCTCGGATGCCGAGGAGATCGGCATTCTGTTTTGCCTGATGACGGCGGCGACGCCGCTGGCGCGCCAGTACTATTTCATGTGGCTGTTCTTTCCGATGACGGTTCTGATCCATCGCGCCGCCTATGATCCGCGGCCGAGGGTGAGGGCAGGCACCTGGGCGCTGCTTGCGGTGGCGGGCCTGCTGTTGTGCCTGTCGCTGCCGCTGTTCCCGAACGAGTTGCAGGCCTATGGCAACAATCTCGCCGCCACGGTCCTGATGGTGGCAGGGCTGGTCTGGCACCTGCGTAACCCGCCGGTTGCGGACGTCCCGACTTTGCCTCGTGCCGCCGGTCGAGCTACAACCTGACGCAAACAGAAGCGCGCCCACAGCCAGGGAACCCAGCCATGTCCAACGCCAAACTTCAGCCGGTCCTCGATCGCATCGACGCCGATTTCGACAACAGCCTGGAGCGGCTGTTCGCGCTGCTGCGGATCAAGTCGATCTCGGCCGATCCGGCCAATGCCGGCGATTGCAAGGCCGCCGCCGATCATCTGGCCAGGGACATCGCGACGCTCGGCTTTGCCGCCGAGGTCAAGCCGACCGCGGGACATCCGGCGGTGATTGCCACAATGAACGGTTTGACCGCTGGCCGGCCGCATGTGCTGTTCTACGGTCACTATGACGTGCAGCCCGTCGATCCGCTCAATCTGTGGAACCGGCCGCCGTTCGAGCCCGTCGTCACCGACCATGCCGACGGCCGAAAAATCATCGTCGCGCGCGGCGCCGAGGATGACAAAGGGCAGTTGATGACCTTCGTCGAGGCCTGCCGGGCCTGGAAATCGGTGACCGGCTCGCTGCCGGTCGACGTCACCTTCGTCATCGAAGGCGAGGAAGAAGTCGGATCGAAGAACTTCGTGCCGTTCCTGGAAGCCAACAAGGGCGACCTCAAGGCCGACTTCGCGCTGGTGTGCGACACCGGCATGTGGGACCAGAACACACCGGCGATCACGACTTCGCTGCGCGGGCTCGTTTATGACGAGGTCAAGATCAAGGCCGCCAATCGCGATCTGCACTCGGGACTGTTCGGCGGCGCCGCCCGCAACCCGATCCGGGTGCTGACGAATATTCTCGGCACCCTGCATGACGATAACGGCCACGTGACCATTCCCGGCTTCTATGAAGGCGTGAGAGACCTGCCGCCGGAGATCATGGCGCAGTGGAAGAAGCTCGATATGACGCCGGAGTCGTTCCTGAAGCCGATCGGGCTTTCGATCCCCGCCGGCGAGAAGGGTCGCCTGCTGATCGAACAGGTTTCCTCGCGCCCGACCTGCGACATCAACGGCATTATCGGCGGCTATACCGGCGAGGGCTCCAAAACCGTGATCCCGGCGGAAGCCTCCGCAAAGGTTTCGTTCCGGCTGGTCGAGGGCCAGAACCCCGACGGAATCCGCAAGGCCTTCCGCGACTATGTCACGTCACGGCTGCCCGGCGACTGCACGGCCGAGTTCATCGACCATTCCAACGCACCGGCGATCGCGCTCGACTGGAACATGAAGCCGCTGGCTGCCGCCAAGCGCGCTTTGACGGATGAGTGGGGCAAGGAAGCACTGCTGATCGGGTCCGGCGGCTCGATTCCCATCGTGGCGGATTTCAAGCGCACGCTCGGCCTGGATACCGTGCTGGTCGGCTTCGGCCTCGACGACGACAACATCCATTCGCCGAACGAGAAGTACGACCTCAAGAGCTTCCACAAGGGCATCCGCTCCTGGGCACGGATTTTGGCGGCGTTCGCGGAGGCGGGGAAGTAGCGCGGACGATGGTTTCAGCCGTAACCGCGTTGTAATTCCCTTGCAGAGCTCAACCGGCTCGTCGCCGGTAGGGTCCGTAAAGGACATCGCGCCGGCGATCATAGGCCTTGGCGATCATTCGGCCGGCAGCGAGAAAAACGATCCAGAACGTCGTTTCGAAGATCATGTGCGTGGCCTGCAATGCGACTCGAAATAACGTTGAGAGATAAATTATTCAAACCCGGCTTTTTTTAGATCGAGCTGGGGCTATCCGCATCACATCCTCGTCGATGCACTTCAGCTTGATTGCCGCCGTTCCCGGAACGCGATGCAACAGCCAGCGTGGCCCGATCCGGGATTGGGTGCACTGCAATGTCCGTTTTTGCCGCAGCGAACCGCGGCAGGGCTTCCCAAACGAGAGCACGTCCGCAACAATGCGGCATAAAAATCAAAAGCAAAGCTTGGGGAGGTTACCGTCGTGATCAATCGGTTTCTTGGGAGCGCGCTCACGGCCTTGGGCCTCTTGCTTGTCACATCGGTGACACATGTCCACGCGCAGTCATCCGCCAAAACGGTGACGCTGGTGGTGCCCTATGCCGCCGGTGGCGGTACGGATACCGTCGCGCGTCTGATCGGCGAGCGGATGTCGCGCACGCTCGGTCAGGTGATCATCGTCGAGAACCAGGTGGGCGGCGGCAGTACGATCGCCAACGATCGCGTCGCGCGCTCCGCGCCCGATGGCGCCACGATCCTGATCAATCACGTCGGGCTGCTGGCGGCGCCAAACCTGTTCACCAACCTGCGCTACGATACCATGACGGCGTTCGAGCCGGTCGGCCTTGTCAACATCGCGCCGATGCTGCTGGTCGGCCGCAAGTCGATCCCCGGTTCGACACCGCAGGATTTCGTCGCCTGGATCAAGGCGCAGGGCGACAAGGCCAACTTCGCGCATGGCGGTATCGGAAGCAACAGCCACCTGTGCGCCGTGATGATCGGCAATGTGCTCGGCTTCAAACCGACGATCGTGGCCTATCGCGGGTCGGGTCCGGCGATCGCGGACATGCTGGCCGGACAAATCGACCTGTTGTGCGATCAGGTCACCAATGCGTCACCGCAGGTTCAGGCCGGCATGCTGCACGGCATCGCCATCACGTCGCCGGAACGTCTCGATCAACTAAAGGATGTGCCGACCACGGCCGAACTCGGCATGCCCCAGGTCAGCTATTCGATGTGGCATGGGCTCTACGTCGCCAAGGGCACGCCAAAGGAGATCGTCGTTGCGCTGAACGGGGCACTCCGCGCGGCGCTGGCCGATCCGGCCTTGCGAGGTAAGCTGAAAGAGCTCGGAACCTTGCCATTCCCCGACGACCAGCTGACCCCGGAGGCCCACGCGCGTCTGTTTGCCTCCGACATGCCGCGGGTGGCGAAGCTGGTCGAAAGTTCGGGGATCAAGGCGAGCGAAGCGAAGTAGGGTGGTTCGTGCCGATAGACGCGGAGGGATAGCTGCTTTCGGCGAAAGTGCGGACATGCTGCGGGACTGGCGTCACTTCTGCTTTTGATCCGGTACGGAAGTCGCGGTCTTTTCTCTAAATTTTTAGCTTTCTGCTACTCGAAGGGTTGATAGACGCAGTCTATACAACTGAGCGCCTCAGCGGGGCAGTCACAAGGGATTCGATGAGGCGATTGTTTCTGAGCGTTGTAGCGGTCGTATTCACACTGTGGCTCGCCGGATGCGGCGAAAGCACCCAAGAAGTTCCGTCGCCATGTGAATCGCGCGAACCGCCCCTCTCTACGTGCTCAGAATTTGCTGCCGCGTGCGTTGCATATTTTAACAGCCCGGTCGCACCGAATGACAATCTGCGAAGCAAGATGTCTGATCTGAATGCCAGTTCCTGCGCTGGATGGAAGAACAAATGTTTGAACAGCGGTATGTGGCAAGGTCCCAATTGCGTGATCATCAATATTCAGCGTAAGTAGCCCGGCTGACTTAGTGTCTGTCCGGGAAGAAGTTGAATCTTATGAATCATTTGTGATTCAAGAGAGGTGGCCTGATTCGGAGGGGC
>JAIEPP010000052.1 GCA_019748335.1 Xanthobacteraceae bacterium | reverse complement strand
ACTCTTAATCATCGGGTCCCAGGTTCGAGCCCTGGTGCGCCCACCAAGCCTTTCAAGACCTTGACCGAACCATAACGAGACGCCGCGGCTAACGGTTGGCAGGCGTCAGGCCCTGGTGCGGTGGGAATGGCTGGAAATCGCATTCATCGCGACCAGATCCAGAACACCGGGGTGACAGGGCAGGTCGAGCAGCGTTTGCGCGAACGCCCCGGCGGCGATCTCCGCAAGTGCGGCAATGCCGGTGCGCCAGTGCCAGCGGCCGATTCGAAACAGCGTCGGCCGGTAGCGGCGCGCGACCGGCGGTTCGGTCCTTGTTGTTTCAGCATGATGAAATAGCTCGTGCGCCACAAAGACGTCTTGCAGCGTTGCGCCCCCAAGCGCCTGCTGCGCCAGCGTCCCTGCCATGGCACGATCGAGTGGCGCGAGCCCGCGGCCAAAAAGCCGGATGCGCGCCGGACGTGGGGTGTATTCCGCAAA
Organism: Xanthobacteraceae bacterium; assembly: GCA_019748335.1. Lineage (GTDB taxonomy): Bacteria > Pseudomonadota > Alphaproteobacteria > Rhizobiales > Xanthobacteraceae > Bradyrhizobium. The sequence continues at coordinate 12,204 of JAIEPP010000052.1, read as the reverse complement.
CCGCCAGAGCGAGCCGACCATGGGATCGTCGTCCGACAACTCGATCGGCACGCCGAGCTCGCAGGCGATCTGCTGTGGCGCGAGGCCGGCAAAACGCGCGCGCAGCGCCTGGGCGGTGCGCGATCCGTCTGCCAGCGCATCGTGGACGGCGGCCTGTTGCGTGGCGCCATCCAGCCGCCAGGCGTGAGGGTCGCGTTGCAGCATGGCGAGCCCGAGTGTTTCCGGCGTCGCCGACATGAACTCGCTTGGCTGGAAGGCGCAGGTCATCGCGCTACAGCCCGCGCGAGGGTGGAATACTGATCAGCGCCACCGGATCGCTGTCGACCAGGCCGTCGAATTCATGGCGCGTGATGGCGAGCGCCTGATCGATCGAATTGACGCCCGACAGGTCGATGATCTGGCTGCCGATGATCACGAAGAGATCCGGCGTGATGACGCTGTCGCCGTTATAGATGGTCGTCTCCTCCCACAGCCGTCGGACATCGGCAAAGCCGGTGCTGGCCGAAGCGGCGCGCACCACGCTGTGGCTGCGCTGCACCCGGATAACGCCGTCGAGATCGACCGCGCGAACCGGACTGCGGCGCTTCTTGAAGATTTTCCAGGAACGCTCCTCGACCTCGCCCTGAAACACGCGCATGCGCGGCGTCGCCGCGGCCAGCGTCACGCGCGCAAGGTCGACGCCCATCGCCTTGGCGGCGATCTCCCTGGCCTCGGTCTCGCCGACTTCATCGTTGCGCTGGCGGGCGCGCATTTCGGAGGCGCCCATCGCGGTCGCACGGACGCGGTGGGTGTGCTGATCGACCTCGATCGTCACTTCGACGTTTTCGGATGCGGCGCCGAGTTTGACGACGGCCTCGAACGCCTCCCGCCGAATGCGCCTCAGGTCCTCTGGCGTCGGATTGGGGATCACGCGCTCCACCACGTCGCGCACCAGCGCCAGGGCGACACCGATCGAGGAAATGACTTCCGCGTCTTTCGAGATCACATGCGCAAGGCCGGTGCGGTTCGAGGCGTGCGGGATCAGCGCCGCGGCGCCGCCGCCTTCGCCGACCAGCAGGGCCTGATCGCGATCGAGCTTGTATTCCGCGATCAGGTCGTCGACCACGGGGATGACCTTGTCGGTGGCGATATCGAGGATCGCGCGCGCGGTGTCTTCAATCGATTTTCCGATCATGGCGGCAAGAGGGGCCATCGCGCGTTGGGCGGCTTCCGGGTTGCCGTAGGCGTGGAGCCCGGGCTTGGCGTAGCCCAGTACGTTGGCGGCGCAGGTGTTGGTGATGGCATAGCGGGTGCCGTTGGCCGATCGCACGGCGACATAGTCGGCGGGATCGTCGGATTTCGGCTGGAACAGCTCGACGACGGGATCGACGATGTCTTCCGGATTGGCAAACGCCGCGTAGTGCAGGCCGGCAATATGCGCGCTGCGCGGGCCGACATCGACGAGCTTTCCGTCGCGGGCTCGCACCATGCTGCCGCCGGCGATGCCGATCACGCGTACGTCGAGCGAGCTGACATAAGTCTCATGGCCGCCGACGCGGGCGTATTTGACCGTTGGACGTCCGTTTCGGATCACCCCGATATTGGTGCTGGTGCCGCCAACTTCGAAATAGATGCCGTCCGTCACCCGCAGATGCATCAAGGCGCCGGCGACGCTGGCGGCCGGGCCTGACAGCATCGTCATCGCCGGACGCCGGCGCATCTCGGCGATGTCCATAACACCACCGTCACCGCGCATGATCATCAGCGGTGCCTGAATGCCGGCCTCGCGAACGCTGGCCTCGGTCATCACGGCGGTGTCGATCATCTTCGGCAGGATGCTGGCGTTGATCACGGCCGTACGCGTCCGGGTCGTCAGCCCGTACAGCTTGGTAATTTCGTGGCCGCAGGTAGCGGCGAGGCCGGCCTCGACCACCAGCCGCCGTATGGTCTCCTCCGCCTCGTTGTCGTCGACGCCGAACGCCGAGCTCGCAACGATTACCTTGACCCCCTCGGCCTTCAGTTCCTCGATCGCCTTGCGGCCAGTCTCGTCGGTGAGCGTTTCCTTGGTGATAAACCGGTTCGATGGCTTCAGGTGGCGGCCGGGGGCGAGTTCGATCGGCTTCATCGCGCTCTGGCCTTTGGCGAGTACCGACTCGACACGTGTAGCCATGCCGATGACGCCGACTTTGGCGACATCACCTTCGAGCAGCGCATTGGTCGCCTGCGTGGTCGAGTGCGCGAGAAAGATCACTTCCTTCGGGTCGACGCCGGAGCGTTCGAGAACGGTGCGGAAGACCTCCACAACGCCCTTGGCCACCCCGCGCGGATCGGAATGCGTGGTCAGCACCGAGAAGCGGCCGACGACGTCGTGGGTTTCGTTGTCGATCAGGACAGCCTTGGTAAAGGTGCCGCCGACATCGATGCCGATGCGATAGGCGCGGGGCGTCGTGGTTGGTTCGGTCAACGTCATGGACTCACCGTCTAGTTAAGCGAGCCCAGCATCAGGTAACAGATCAACGAATTGACCGCGACCATCGTACAACCGAAGGGCAGTGCAGTTTTCAGGAATTGCCCGTGACTGACCTTGGTGTGCCCGATGGTCCACAGCGTCCACGAGTTGGTCGGGTCCATGCTGCCTTGCAGGATCGTCGGCGCCAGCCAGATCGAGTAGAGATACGGGACCGGGATGTCCTTGTTGGCGAGGATGATGGCGAGCAACGCGGCGCCGGTGCCGATCACGACCAGCGGCCCTCGGTAGATGCTTCCGAGGCCGCCGAGCACGCCGAAGAAGATCGCGGCCTGCAATGGCGTGTGCGGAAGGATCGGCCCGAACACTGGCTTCAGCGAGTTGGCGACTTCCGGCGCCTGTCCAGCGACGATGATCATGCCGCAGATGGTCCAGAGTGCGGCCATGGTCGCGATGTCGGGGAAGGCATCCGCGAACGTCTTATTGAAGAGATTGACGCTGCCCTGGAACGAGCGGTCGCGACCGGTCAATACCAGCGCCAGCACGATGGAAACGATGAAGGTCGGAATGATCTCCCATTTGGCGATCATGATCATCAGCACCGGAAAGATCGGAACGATATAGGTGTAGTAGGGCGTCCGCTTGCGAACCTGGCTTTGTCCCGCGTCGGCAATATCGATCGAGGCCATGCGGCGCGCGCCGCCGCGCAGATAGAACGCCTCGAGCAGCCAGGCCGCCAGAATGTAGACGCCCATCGCGATCGCCCAATAGGTCAGATAGGGCGCCTCGTATTTGAGGCCGGGAAACAATTTTTGAAAGGTCCCGAACTGGACGAGGTTGACGAAGGTGCCGGCGCCGATTCCCATGGTGAACGCGGGTGCGGCGACATGCGGCGGGATGCCCTGACCCAGCATGATCGGTATCGCGATCACGCCGATCGCGATCGCAGCGCCGACGCCATACATGGAGGTGAAGAGAAGCGCCGTGACGAGCGTGATGGTCATCGCAGTGACCAGCGGGCGATCACCGGCGAGTTCCACCGCCGAGCGGATCACGCTCTCGGCGATGCCGGTTTGAATCAGAACCTGGGCAAACCAGGCGCCGAACACGATGATGATCACCGCACTGGCATAGGCGACGCCGCCGTTCTGGATGATCTTCTTCTGAATGTCGTCGATGCCGATGCCGGCAATGGCAGCCCATGCGATCGCAAGCAGCAACAACATGATGATCGGGCTTTGCCCGCGAATGATCAACACAACTACCGCCAGAAACGCAACCAGCAGCCCAATGCCTACCCCAAGCTCTGTCATGGTGTGTCCTTCCCCATTGCATTGGCCTGTTTGATCCCGGCCGTTTGCTGCGGAGAAGTCTGGCACAACGGTTGGCGAGGACAAGAAGAGTCTGCGGATACACCTCATCGCGTGCAGGCAGCGTCCGGTTCGCGCGGCATGTTTGCGTCGCAGCAACAGTCGCACGAGAAAAAGCGTCGACGTGATCCTATCGCGCCGATAGTTTCGCGCCATGAACTCATTGCAAACAAGCCGCTGGCGTCATCCGGCGCTGCAGCCCGGCTGGATCGACCGCCCGCATCAGACGCTGGAATTGGGCGACTTGCCGCTCGAAAGCGGTGAGGTCATTCGCGATTTCGCGATCAGCTATGTCACGCATGGAACACGCGCACCCGCCGGCGATAACGTCATCCTGGCCCTGACCGCGATCGGCTCGACCCATCACCGGCTGGATTTCCTGATCGGGCCCGGCCGGCCGCTGGATACGAACGCACACTTCATCATCTGCGCCGACGCCATCGGCAACGGCCTTACCACGTCGCCCAGCAACAGCCGGACGCAATCCGATCTGGCCTTTCCGCGCTTCACCATTCGCGACATGGTTGCAAGCCAGCGCAGGTTGCTCGATGCGCTTGGCATTGCGCGCCTCGTTGCGGTCGTCGGCGCCTCGATGGGCGGAATGCAGGCCCTGCAATGGGGCGTCAGCGATCCCGGCCGCATGCGGAGTATCGTGGCACTGGTGCCGATGGCGCGAACCCGCCCGTGGTCGGTGGCGATGAACGAGGTGGCCCGCCGCATCCTGCTGGCGGACTCCGGCTGGCCGTCGGGACCGTTCGGCGCCGGCTATGACGCCTGGGCCGCGCAGACGCGGGTCATAACCAATCGCACGCCGGGTGCGCTCGCAGCCACGGCGGCGAGTGCCGTACCTTCTCTCGTTGCCGATGCGGTGGAGGCGGCGCACCGGATGGGCCCGGATCCAGTCGACTGGACCTATCAGAGCCTGGCTTACGACGCCCATGATGTCGGGACGACGCACGGAATGAACGGCACCGCCGCTGCGCTGCGCACGATCCGCGCAAACACGCTGCTGCTGGTCCCGGAACTGGACCTCTACAATCCGGTGGAGGATGCAGTGGAAGCCGCAGCCTTGATTCCGAACGCCACGCTGGTTCGTCTGGGCGGAAATTCAGGCCATGCGGTCGCAGCCGAAGGCTCGCCGCGGCTCGCGGACATCAGTGGCGCGATCCGCCAATTCCTGACCGAGCTTGTCGACTGAGCTCTGCGGAGCGCGCAACCGCGACGTCGTTCAGCGCTTCTTGACAGAGAGAAACGCCGGGATCACGCTTGTTGCAAGGGTCTGCTGCACGGCTCGCAAAAATCAAAACCTTGGAGGACACGATGACCAAGATGCTGAGCGATAGCGAAGTAACCGCCTATCGCGAGCGCGGCTACCATTTTCCGGTCAATGCCCTGAGCGAAAGCGAGGTGACTGGATTCCGCAAGAAGCTGGAGGATTACGAGGCCGAGACCGGGGGGCCGATCAAGGGCGAGATGCGGCATCGCAGCCACGTGCTGTTCACCTGGATCAACGAGATGATCCGGCATCCCAAAATCCTCGACGCCATCGAGGATGTGCTGGGGCCGAACATCCTGTGCTGGAACACCAGCTTCTTCATCAAGGAGCCGCATGATCCCGGCTTCGTCTCCTGGCATCAGGACGCCACCTATTGGGGCCTGAGCTCGTCCGATGTCGCGACCGCCTGGATTGCGATGTCGCCCGCCAACAAGGTGTCCGGCTGCATGAAGTTCGTGGCCGGTACCCACAAGCAGCAGGTGACGCATGAGGATACGTTCGACCAGAACAACCTTCTGACCCGCGGGCAGGAGATCGCCGTCAAGGTCGACGAGGACAAGGCCGTCTATGTCGAACTGAAGCCGGGCCAGGCTTCGCTGCACCACGTCCTGCTGTTCCACGGATCGGAGCCAAACCGTTCCGACGACCGCCGTATCGGCCTCGCGGTTCGCTACATTCCGACCCACCTCAAGCAGGCGGTCGGACACAGGGATTGGGCGACGCTGGTGCGAGGCAAGGACGACTACGGCCACTTCCAGCCCGAGCATGTGCCGAAGCACGATCTCGAGCCGGAAGCCCTGGCTTTTCACAAGGCCGTAACGGAAGAACAGTTGCGCGTGCTCTATCGTGGCACCGACAAGACGGCGTACCGGGCTTGACGTAGCTAGCCGTGCCGGTGCGGAAGCGCCGGCGCGGCTGAGCTCTTATTGCTGGCTCTCGCGGCGAACGCCGCCGGCTGATTCCTCCCGTTTAACCTCGGGAAACAGCCACATCGCAAAGATCATGAAGCATCCGAGGAACGCGACCACATATTGAAGGCGGTCGTGGCCAAGGGCATGCTGGAACCAGGCGGCGATCGCCGCAACCAGCACGACGACAAATGAAAGCCCGATCTTGATCCTGGCAGGCATCGTTCAATCCTCCCGCTGCTTCACGACATATTGGCCAAAGGCGAGTTGGCGATCTTCGCCAGCGCCGCGAGCGTCAGCATTTGAACGCCGATCAGGACCATCAATCCGGTTTTCCCGTCGCGTAACGACGACGGCAGGGTCTCGAACAGTCCCGGCGTAAACAGCACGACCAGGCCGGCCACGATGATCAGCGTCGTCCATTTGAGTTCCGTGTAGCCGTAGAAGCCCGTGCCGAGAAGCATGATCGCGAGCAGGGCGGCATTGCCGACGGCAAGCAGCGTGGCGAAAGGCGATTTCATCACGTCTGAACGCGCGCGAAGCGGGAACATCCCGGCCACGACCAGAAAGGCGACCGCGCAGATCGTCGCGAAGGCCGCGAACCACAGCGAAGAAACCCAGTTCGGCTCGATGGCGTCCATGAAGCGCTCGGGTGTTACTCGGCAGGCGTTGCGAATCCGGTCGGCTGGCCCGCCATCGGTTTCGGTGTCCGCGAGGTCTTGCGCATGTTGGTTTTGACGAAGCGGGTATCGTAACCGTTCAGGAGATGCCCGATCAGGCCGCGATCGAGGTCCGACGTACCGAACAGCCAATCCATCACCGGAAAGGTCAGGTTCATGTTCCGCTCCATCATGATCGACTGGTTGTGATGGGCGGTGTGGTGGCGCCGGATGGTGTTGACGAAGGGCGTATGCCGCACGAACCAGTTGTCGTCGACATGGCAGCAGAAGTGCATGAATTCGTAGATCAGGTACATCGACGTCGTGGTCGAGATCAGCAGCCATCCGACGTTGGGTGTCACCAGCCAGCCCAGAACCAGTGCCGGCGGAATCGACATCATCGTAAACGTCACCAGCGCGTAGGGCGGGAAGAACGTCACGCGCCAGTCGTGATGGTCGGCGAAGCGCATCTCGTTCTCGGTGAAGAACTGATGGTGCATCAGCGTATGCCGGTTGTAGATCGCGCGGAATGCCTTGATCTGCGAGGGGCGGTGCATGACGAAGCGGTGGATCCACCATTCGAAGAAGTTCGCGAACAGGAACGTCACCGGCACGATTCCGAGTTCCCACCAGCGCAGGTTGCTGACATTGGCGAAATAGATCGACAGCGCCGTGATGCCGATGACGTAGATGACGAAGACATGCAGCCAGCCGTTGTACCAGCCGGCGATCCGGTACCGGTAGTTGGCCCGGTAGTTCCGCTGCCGCTCCGTCATCGGGCTAGCTGACAGTTCCATCGCGCTTTCTCCGTCTCTGGTCAGGGTCTCCGTGCCTGATATATCACCAATCTATTAGTTCGGCAACGGCGGTTTTTGCCGCATGTTTGCGAACCTCTGCTCGAAAAAAGCGCTTGATGAGATGTCGCTGATATATTTATGGTATGGCAACCGCGCACGACAGAAGCGCAGGGCTGTGGGGAGGAATTCCAGATGAGGTTGACGCGTCGCGACTTTTCCAAATTCGCCGGAGCGGGCGTTCTCGCGGCTGCGACACCCTCGGTGTTCTCACCCGCCATCGCGCAGGACAAGCCGCTCAAGATCGGAATCATCGCACCGCGGTCCGGCGCCGCCGGCACGGCAGGCGAGTGCGGCATTCGCGCGGTGCAATGGGCCGCGGAGCGGATGAACAAGGGCGGCGGCATTGCCGGACGCAAGATCGATCTGGTGATCGAGGAAGAAACCAACCCGAAGGACACCATCGAACGGTTTCGGCGCCTGATTCTTCAGGAGAAGGTCGAAGCCGTCCATGGCCTGATCTCGACCGGCGTCAGCCTCGGCGTTGCGCCTGTGGCCGAGGAGGAGCAAGCGCTGACAGTGATGTGGGACGGCACCACGCAAGACGGCGTCAAGGAAATGATGCCGAACCCGCGTTACGTGTTCCGCTCGACCGACAATGAGTGCGAAGCGGTGATGGGATCGCTGCTCGCGATCAAGCATTACAAGGGCAAGTTCAAGAAAGTTGCCGGCATCAACCCTGATTATTCCTACGGACGAAACAACTGGGAAGCCTTCAAGCAGATCCTGGCGCGCTATGGCGTCGAGGCCGAGTTCGTCGCCGAACAATGGCCGAAGATCGGGACCATGGATCTGACCTCGCATATCGCGGCGTTGAAGGCCTCCAAGCCGGACCTGATCTTCTCCTCGATGCTGTTTGCGGATCTGCCGGTGTTCATGAAGCAGGGGCACGCTGCCGGACTGTTCGACGGCGTCAAGCTGGTGCTGCCGGCGGCCGGCTGGCAGATCAACCTGCTCAAGAAGGAGTTCATGCCGGAAGGCATCATCTTCGGGCACAACACGCTCTATTTCGATCATCCGCAGGCGTCGCCGCTGCAGAAAGCATTCGTCGCCGACTACATCGACCGCTACAAGGAAGTCCCGCATTGGGAGGCCGAGCGCGCCTATTTCGCCCTCGCCACCTACAAGGCCGGTGTCGAGGCGGCGCAGAAGGCTGCGAACAAATGGCCGACACCGGAGCAGGTGGCGGAAGCCATGCCGGGCCTCGAGGTCGAAAGCCTCGGCGGCAAGGGCCGCTTCCGCAAGGACAAGATTGCGGAACAGATTTTCTATCAGGGGCCCAGCACCAACAACAATAAATATGATTTCCCGACACTTGCTTCGATCGACAGTTTCAGCGCCGAGCAGCTTCAGAAACCGCCCGGTGTGGATTTCTGGGACTGGATCAAAAATGGGAAAATGCCGGTCTGACCAATGACTGAACTGGTCGACGTCGTCCTCGGCGGGACGTTCCACGCCGCGGTGCTGTTTCTGGTCGCAGCCGGCCTGCAGTTGGTGTTCGGCGTGCAGAAGATCGTCAACCTGGCGTGTGGCTCGTTTTACGCGCTCGGCGCGTATTTCGGCATCACTGCGGTTGGCGCGGCGCTCAAGCTCGGCATGCCGCCATTGCTGTTCTTTCCGGTCCTGATCATTGCCGGACTGACGATCGGCCTGGTCGGCCTGCCGCTCGAACGCGTGCTGCGCACGATTTATCGCCGCGACGAGAGCTATCAGCTGTTGATCACCTTCGGTTTCCTGCTGATGTTTCAGGATGTGTTCCGGTTCTTGTGGGGCGCGACGCCGCGGAGCATGGATAACGTCTATATGGCCTACGGTACCGCCCGTATCGGCAGTGTTCAGGTGCCGACCTATAATCTCCTCGTGATAGCCGCGAGTCTTGGCATCGCCGCGGCGCTCGGTCTGTTCCTGGAGCGCACCAACACCGGCCGTATCGTCCGTGCGACGGCCGAGAACCGCGACATGGCGGAAGGCCTTGGCGTCAATGCTTCGAAAATCTTCGCGTTGGTGTTCACCGTCGGCTGCATGCTGGGCACGGTCGGTGGCGCGCTGGTGGTGCCGTCCAGCGCGGCCTCGCTCGACATGGCGGTCGAACTGGTGGTGGAAGCGTTTGCCGTCGTCGTCATCGGCGGCCTCGGCAGCATGCGCGGAGCACTGGCCGGCGCCTTGATCGTCGGGTTGATGCGCGCGGCCGCGATTTCGCTGATGCCCGAGATGGAAATGCTTTCGGTCTATCTGGTCGTCGTCGCTGCCTTGATCTTCAAGCCGGCCGGCCTGTTCGGGAAGGCCACCGCGTGAGCATTCCCTCGATCGATATGGCTGCCCCGGTGAGTGCGCCGCGCACGGTACTGCGTATCGGTGGGCTTTGGGTTCTGCTCGGCCTGCTGGCCGCGATGGCGCTGTTGCCGCTGGTGGTGTCGCCCTATGCCATCATCCTGATGTTGCCGTTCATCGGCTACGGCATCGCGCTGCTCGGTTTCAACCTGCTGTTCGGCACCACCGGTCTGCTGTCCTTTGGTCATGCGCTGTTTCTCGGCGTCGGTGCCTACACGGCCGCGGCGCTGACGTTCAAATTCGGAGTGCTCAGCTTCGAGCTGCTGCTGATCGCGGCAGCGTTGATCTCCGGGCTGATTGCGCTGGTGGTCGGCGCGCTCTGTGTCCGCTACACCAGAATATTCTTCGGCATGCTGACGCTGGCGTTCGGCATGCTGTTTCATTCCTTCCTGTACAAATTCTACGGCATCACCGGCGGCGACCAGGGCATGCGCGTGCTGCGGCCGCTGCTGCTCGGAATGGAATGGCGCGGCGGCAAGACCGCGTTCCTGATCGGGCCGTTTTACTATTATGCACTGGTGCTGTTCGCGCTGCTCAGTCTCGCGATGTGGCGGATCACCCAGTCGCCGTTCGGATTGCACCTGCGCGCGATTCGGGAAAACGCCGGCAAGGCGGCCTATGTCGGGGTCCAGATTTTCCGGATGCGGCTCGCCGCCTTCGTGATATCGGCGGTCTATGGCGGCATCGGCGGCGTGATCCTGGCGGTCACGACCGGGCTGGCCGATCCCGAACTGGCCTACTGGACGCATTCCGGCAATCTGGTGTTCATGGCCGTCCTGGGCGGGAACGGCACCTTCGCGGGGCCGGCGATCGGCGCCCTGGTGTTCGTGCTGCTGCAGGACTTCGTCATGTCGATTACGCAATATTGGCGCTTCGTGATGGGCGGTGTGTTGGTGCTGCTGGTGGTGTTCATGCCGCAAGGCGTGTCGGGCGCCATTGAATTGCTCTTCAACCGGCGCAAGGGAGGGCGGTGAGATGCAAGCCGACCGCGCCGCGTCGCCATCCGCCACGCCATTGTTCGAGACCATCAACGTTTCCAAGCACTACGGTGCCTACCGTGCGCTGAACAACGTCTCGTTCGGTGTTTCCGACGGCGAATTCGTCTCGATCGTCGGGCCCAATGGCGCCGGCAAGACAACGCTGGTTAATGTCGTGACCGGTCTTCTCAGGCCGACCGTTGGCGAGGTCCGGTTTCTTGGCAAGGATATCGCCGGCGTCGGCCCGGTCGAACTGGCGCGGCTCGGCATGTCGCGTGCATTCCAGCTGGTCAATATCTTCCCCGCGCTCAGCGTGCGTGAAACGCTGGCGGTTGCGGTGGCGTCCCGGTTGCGCCGGATTTCCAATCCATTCCGTTCGCTCAGGCGCGACGATGTGCTTCAGGCCGACGTCGGGCGGGTCGCCGGCGTTCTCGGTCTCGGTGCCAAGCTCGACACGGTGGCGTCGACGCTGTCGCAAGGCGAGAAGAAGCTGCTCGATATTGCTTCCGCCTTTGCGCTGAATCCGACCGTCATTCTGCTGGACGAGCCGACCAGCGGTGTGTCGACCGGAGACAAGCATGCGATCATGGAGGTTCTGGTCACCGCCGCCAAGGCGGCCGGCGTGCGCGCCATCGTTCAGGTCGAGCACGACATGGACCTGGTTGAACGCTATTCGCATCGTATCGTCGCGCTCCACGAAGGCACGGTGCTGGCCGATATGCCACCCGATGCCTTCTTCGCCGATCCCGCGATGATTTCCGCGGTCGTCGGTACGCGCCCGAAAACCCTGAGAAAGGCGCCCTGATGCTGGCAGTGTCGAACCTCAAAGTCGACATCGAGGGCAGCCGAATCCTCAATGGCATCAGCCTGTCGGTCGAGGCAGGGGAGCTGGTATGCCTGGTCGGACGCAACGGCGCCGGCAAGACCACGACCTTTCGCAGCATCATGGGGTATCGCCGCACGCTGTCCGGTGACGTTACGCTCGATGGCACTGACCTGACGAAGTTGCCCACCTGGCAGATCGCGCAGCTCGGCATCGGGTTTGCGCCGGAAGAGTCGGAAGTCTATGCCGACCTTACGGTAGCCGAAAATATCGAACTCTCGACCTGGACGCGGCCGAAGGGCCGTCCGGCCGCGATCCGCATCGAAGAAGCCTATGCGGTGTTTCCCAAGCTGCGTCAGTATCTGGCGCGGGGCGGTGCCGAGCTTTCCGGCGGCGAACGCAAGATGGTGTCGATTGCCCGCGCTTTGACGCTCGATCCCAAGTTGCTGCTGCTCGACGAACCCTTTGAAGGTCTGTCGCCCGCGATCATTCCCTTGATCGCGGAAGGCGTCGCTTCGATCCGCGCGATGGGGAAGGGCGTGCTGATGGCCGAATCCAAC